>JANMWM010000161.1:0-4462 GCA_031394005.1 Sphingomonas sp. | reverse complement strand
GCGCGACCTCATAGAAACCTCCAGATTCTGTTTGCGTCTGAAGTATGATTCAGAGCGTGGATGTGGACCAAAGAGAGCCGAGGCCGTATTGCCAAGATCGCGCGCAAGACAACGCGCTACCCGTGTGATTTGACCGATGAGGAATGGGAACGGATTGCGGCGCTGATGCCCAAGCCGGGGCGGCGTGGCCGCCCACGTGAGGTGGATTTTCGCGAAGTGATCAATGCGGTGCGCTATCTGGTGCGCTCGGGGTGCGGGTGGCGGATGCTGCCCATTCATTTCGGACCGGACATGGGGCGGATAAGTCGAGCCAGATGAAGACTGATGGTGACCTTCCGCTGAAATGGCCTTGCAACTGCGGCGCCGAGTGAGCGTTTGGAGCGCGACCCCGCTTGGAACAATTGCGGGCTGAAGGAGATGAATATGAAACTTCGAACATACGGACGAAGAGCGCTCGTCGTTAGCGCGATCGCGCTATGCGCCCTTTCAGCATCAGCGCCCGCTGGCGCAAAGGGAATAGTTAAGGGTGCGGCCAAGGGCGCGGCCGTTGGACATTTTGTCGGACATGGCCACGCTAAGGCCGGCGCCATGGTCGGCGCCGTTCACGGCCATCATCACGCAATGAAGAAGGCCGCAGGTAATTAAACTGGACTATGGTGCGGGCGGCCTTGCTGCTCGCACCATCATCACGAGCGGTGAGAATAGTGCTCGAGCCTGAAGATGCCAAGGAATCGATCGACGACGCCATTGAGCGGCGGGGTTGACCGTAGTGCGGCCGTGCTCCGGTAATATTCCTGAACTATGTTGAGATTTTTCTTCCAGAAGCTAAAAGCGCCCGGCGAACTAAGCTTCTTTGCGAGGTTCACGATTGCGTCGGTGCCCCTCGGGGCTTGAAAGGGAATGCGGTACGGGCGTCACGCCCAAATCCGCGGACGATTATCGTTACTGCATCCCGGTCGGGCGATGCGGTGCCAACTGATCTGGTTGGCGCGTCCGTGACTATGCTCGATAACGGTGCGCTTCAGGATAGACAAACCCGCATCGTTTCCGATGTACCGCGAGACGTGCCGGGCGTTGCGGTCAGTCGAACGGGGGCCGTCGGTGGCTTCACCCAGCTCCGACTCCGCGGAGCGGAGGCTAATCAGCCCCTAGTGTCCTGAACCAGACGTTCACTGAGTGGTTTCTGAGGCAGAACCGCTCGATTGAAGCGAAGATATCGTCCGCCGATTTTGTCCACCTGAATGGCTTGGGGTTGGTGTTGTGCTTTTCAATGAAGGCCTGGATGGCGTGATGGAGGGCGTCGAGGCTGCGGTGGACGCCGCGTCTGATCTGGCGTTCGGTGAGGAGCGCGAAGAAGCGTTCAACCTGGTTGACCTATGAGGCGCTGGTCGGCGTGAAGTGGACATGCCACCGTGGCCGCTTGACCAGCCAGTCGCGGATGACCTGGGTCTTGTGGGTGGCATAGTTGACCGGCGCCGGAATGGCCTCTTCCCGCTTCGCGGCCTGCATCGCTTTCGGATATCGAAGAACAGCACTTCAGCGGCGGCGATCCCGGCGGGCAGACCTACCGCATCGGTCCAGAAGCCTTCATTGCCGAATGTCTCGAAGCGGAAGACATCCTGTCCATCGCGAGCATCGCCGGCTTGCTGTGGCAGCGGAACGCCCTGATTGGCCGGGCCTGCAACGCCCACCGACAGGCGAGCCACCGCGACGTGACTGGCAACCGCAGTTGCAAAACAAGCGCTTGCAACAAGCAGCGTGTTGGAAGAGCGAGAGAGATTCAGCCGGCCTGCGGTCATTGTGAGAGCCCCTTCGCTTGCGTGGCAAACACATCGGCGGAGGCTTCTTGGCAATCGGCTGACGAACGGTGACTCATTCTGCCCGAGTTGGTTCCGTCTTCGCGATGCCGGGGACCCGCGAAACGGGATCCCGTTTCGGATAAAGCTTGCGCCAAAGCCGGCAAATGCTGCATGTGCGTGGCCCTGCGGTGTCCCATCGACGCCGTCTTCAATCATGCACGCGATTCGCGGAGGGATGGACGAGAATGCACGGCTTGCCGCCTGCCCAGGGCCTGTATGATCCCGCCTATGAGCGGGACGCCTGCGGTATGGGATTCATCGCCCATGTGAAGGGCGAGAAGTCGGCGGGCATCGTTTCGGACGGATTGAAGATCCTTGACGCGCTGGTCCATCGCGGTGGGGTCGCGGCCGATCCCGAGGTCGGTGACGGGGCGGGAATTCTCATCCAGATCCCCGATGCGTTGTTTCGCGATTGGGTGGACAAAGCGTCGCTGAAACTGCCCCAGCCCGGCGATTATGCGGTCGCGATGTGCTTCCTGCCGCGCGACGAGGCGGCGAGCGCGGTGGCGATGGACCGGCTCGAGCATTTCATCCAGCTGGAGGGCCAGCGGATCGTCGGCTGGCGCGAGGTGCCGATCGACCTCGACGCGATCGGCGCGTCGGCGCGCGAATCGATGCCCACGATCCGTCAGGCGGTGATCGCGCGCGGTCCCTCGGTCCGCGACCAGGATGCGTTCGAACGCAAGCTGCTGACGATCCGCAAGCAGACGCAGAACCCGCTGGCCGACCTGGCACAGCGCAAAGCGCTCCCGGCGCTCAGGGATTTCTACATCGCGTCGATGTCGAGCCGGACTTTGGTCTACAAGGGGATGCTCCAGCCGTCGCAAATCGCGCGCTTCTATCGCGACCTGTCCAACCCGCTGACGGTGTCGGCGCTGGCGCTGGTCCACCAGCGTTTTTCGACGAATACATTTCCGTCGTGGCGGCTTGCCCACCCCTATCGGCTGATCGCGCACAACGGCGAGATCAACACCGTGCGCGGCAACGTCAACTGGATGAACGCACGGCGGCGGACGATGGAATCGCCGCTGCTCGGGGCCGATCTCGACAAGATGTGGCCGATCATTCCGCATGGGCAGTCGGACACGGCGTGCCTCGACAATGCACTCGAGCTGCTGATCGCTGGTGGATACAGCCTGGCGCACGCGATGATGCTGCTGATCCCCGAGGCATGGGCGGGCAATGCGGCGATGGATGTAGGGCGGCGGGCTTTCTACGAATATCATGCGGCGCTGATGGAGCCGTGGGACGGGCCGGCGGCGGTGGCGTTCACCGACGGGCGGCAGATCGGCGGGACGCTTGATCGCAACGGGCTTCGGCCGGCGCGCTATATCGTCACTGACGACGACCGGGTGATCATGGCGTCGGAAAGCGGCGTGCTGCCGATTGCCGAGGAGCGGATCGTCAGGAAGCACCGGTTACAGCCGGGTCGAATGCTGCTGATCGACCTCGAGCAGGGACGGATCATCGAGGACGAGGAAATCAAGGCCGAGCTTGCGGGGGCGCAGCCGTACGCCGAGTGGCTGCGGCAGACACAGTTCCGGGTCGAGGAATTGCCGGCCGGTGCGGAGCCGCAAGTAACCGCGGCGGACAAGCTGACCGGATTGCAGAAGATCTTCGGCTACACCGAGGAGGATTTAAAATTCTTCCTTGCGCCGATGGCGCGGGACGGCGACGATCCGCTGGGGTCGATGGGGACCGACACGCCGCTGGCGGTGCTGTCCGACCGGCCGCGGCTGTTGTACGATTATTTCAAGCAGAATTTCGCGCAGGTGACCAACCCGCCGATCGATCCGATCCGCGAGAGCTTGGTGATGAGCCTCGTGTCGATGGTCGGGCCACGGCCCAATTTGCTGGGGCTCGAGGCGGGCAATCACAAGCGGCTTGAGGTCTCACAACCGATCCTGACCAATGCCGAGCTGGAAAAGATTCGTTCGATCAAGGATAGCCTCGACGGGGCGTTCAGCACGGTTACGCTCGATGCGACCTGGCTTGCCGGGGGCAACGGCGAGGCGCTCGAGGCGGCGCTGCAGCGACTGTGCTGGGAGGCGACCGAGGCGGTGCTTGCGGACGCCAATCTGATCATCATTTCGGACCGGGCGGCGTCGGCGGAGCGGGTGCCGATTGCCGCGGCGCTGGCGACGGGGGCGATCCATCACCAACTGATCAGGCAGGGCCTGAGGATGCAGGCGGGGCTGGTGGTCGAGACGGGCGAAGCCCGCGAGGTGCACCATATGTGTGTGCTCGCCGGCTATGGCGCCGAGGCGATCAATCCGTGGCTGGCGTTCGACACGATCGCTGCGCTGGGTGGGTTGGGTGAAGGCCAGGAAAAATATATCAAGGGCCTCGGCAAGGGGATGCTCAAGGTCATGTCCAAGATGGGTATCTCGACCTTCCAGAGCTATTGCGGCGCGCAGATCTTCGACGCTATCGGGATCGGGCAGGGGGTCATCGACCGCTATTTCACAGGGACAAAGTCGCCGATTGGCGGGGTTGGACTGGCCGAGCTGGCCGAGGAGTCGAACCGGCGGCATCGCTTCGCCTGCAGTGGCGGCGAGGAGCTCGATATCGGCGGTATTTATGCCCAGCGAGAGGGGGGCGAG
>JANMWM010000160.1:0-3260 GCA_031394005.1 Sphingomonas sp. | reverse complement strand
TTGCCGTGTCATGGTCGATCCCGACGCTTACCCAGCCGGTGTTGTCGGCAATGTCGTAGACACCGTAAGGGGCGGCCCGGCCAAGCTCGGGGATCTTGAAATCGTGCACCCGGACCTTTTCCGGATTGCCTTTGGGGCGATATTCGCGGCCGTTGTTCTTGAGGTCGCCGACCAGTTCCTTCTTTTTTGTATTGACCGAAATGGCGGGCTGATCGGCCGCCGGCACTGCTTTGACCTGATCGTTGATATAGGAAAACTCGGCGTCGCGGTCGGGATGGCTAGCGCCTTCGAGCGTCTTGCGATTGGCCTGCAGGCTGTAGCCCAGTTCGCGCAACAGCTTGGCCACGACATTGTGACCAATGCGATGGGTAACTCTGTCGCCAGCCGGCGAAGGCTTTTGGCGGTCCACAACAGAGGCGCCATCGGATCACCGCTCGTGACAGGGTCCACAAGCGCCTGGAGATCATTGACCAGTGTCGGGTCTGTTGCCGACAGCGACTTCCTGCCTCCGCCTGCACGGCGCACCCGATCCGGCGGCACCGCCAGCACCGCTTGGTCGCTCAGTTCGGCCAAGCCCCGATGAATCGTGCTCCGGGCAATGCCGCCAGTATTCCACCATGCCCCGCCGCCAGCGCTTTGGCTGCCGCAAAACGACGACGACCCCGCTCGTCCAGGATCGGATCAAGGCTTCTAAACCGCAGGCGAATAGCGCTATCGTCAATCACTGATGTGAATCTAGCCGGCCCGATTCTCCATGGGAATCTCCAACACCCAAAAAACCCGCCAGCAGGATTCAGTTATTTATCAACGGACCCTAAATACACCCGCCGCCCCGCCGGGGTGACCTTCAGGCCGAAGCCCCGAAGCTCATCGTCCCGCAGGAACCGGTCGACTGAACCAGCCGGCAGCGCATCGACCGATCGCTTGGTTACCTCGCCCGTCGCCATGCGTGATTGCCAGCTCATAACATAGCGATCACGATCACAGGAATCCCCGGCAACGCAAGGCAGGAACAGAACACTGGTTTTTTTCTGCCAATCTGAAACGGGGTTTGTCTCGCTGTAGAGGGGCAATAGCATCACACTGGGGGTGTCGGGGTTGCAGGTTCGAATCCTGTCGCCCCGACCCTCTTTTGCCCAAGGGCGATCATTCGCGAGATGATCGCGGGCAAATGATCAAACCGGCCCGCCGCGCCGATTATACAAGTGGATCGCCATCGCCGCCCCGACGATCGGCGAGATCAGGTTCACGAACGGCATCAGGAACAGCACGCTCACCAGAGTGCCCAGCAACCCCTGTTCGCCGCGCGTCGCCTTAAGCCAGGCGCGGCGCTTAACGCGGTCGCCGTGGCGTGCCGCCGCTAGCTCGGCGAGGTCGCGCCCAAAGGCGAGCCCGTTGACGATAACGAACAGCACCAGCGGCCCGATCCCGGTCACGATCAGCATCACATAGAACGGCAGCGCGAAGAGGTTGAACAGCAGTACGCGCCCCGCCGACTTCAACCCCATCATCGCCCCGCGCGCGATCCCGATCGGCCACGCGGCGGCGGCGGCGGCGGGATAGTGGCGTTGCTCGATTGCGGCGGCGATACGGTCCGCGAACCCCATCAGCACACCCACCGCGACTCCGGGAAACAGGAACCAGGCGGCGGCAAACGTCAGCAGCAGCGCGCCGATGCCTCCCGTCCCCGTCCCGACCGGACAGCTGTCGAGCCCCATCAGCGCGCACGGATCGCTGCCCGACAGCAGCCTGCCGGCGACGAGTCCTAGAACAACGAACAGCAGCGCCGTCAGCGCGAGCGCCTGGACGAGGATGGCGAGGATTCGGCGGTCGGCAAGATCGCCAAACGCAAGGATCATGATGCGGATCATCCGCCTATGTAACGCGCGGGCCGCGCGCCGCCACCCTTGGTGCAGATGATCGGGGGACAGCCGCCACGGTCGGCAACCATCCCCCGCGCGGTCCGCGCCCGCTCGCCGCGGCCGTTAGTGAGCGGCGATGGTAATTGCCGCCACGGCGCGCTGTTCCCCGTCGTGGCGATCTCCGTCGCGCGCTGGATGGCGTTGGCGACCTGGCCTCGGGCGCCCGTCGAGGCATGGTCGCGGCACGCAGCGAACCCTTTCTCGCTGGCCTGCCAGCCGCCGTCCGAGCAAACATTCTTGATCGCCGTATCGACCCGCAAGTTCAAGGTCCGCTGCCCTTTCTGGCGCGCGAGGTTGAGGCGGCATAGCTGATGTGCCAGTTCGGTATGTCGCTCGCGGGTTGCGGCGCGGTAACGATCAGCGAGCTGCGCGCAATGACAGACATCGGAATGAACGAAACGATGCAGATCGAGATCGCACCGACGGTGCGAGATAGGTTGGACATTCTACTACCCTCCTTGGCGGCCCCATCGATCATGAAACGGAGACGGTATCCTTCGACCAAGGGACGAGCGTCAAATCGCTTTCGCCGAAACCATCCGAAGCTTCTGGGACAGGGCGCAATTTCGGCGAAACGGCTTTTGAAGCGGACGAACAGGCGTTCATTGCGCGCAGTGTGGCCGGCGCGTGCGATTTGGCGATGCGCTGGGTCGATCCGTCGCTCAATCCGGCAAACCATCGACCTTCGCGGTGCAACAGTCGCGCGATGGACAACTTTTGCACGATTGACGAGCGATGAAGACGACGGAATTGCCCCGCGTCCAGTCGCTCGCCCATTGCGGCCATCGTTGTGTGAAGCAGCCAGCTCGGCTCGCCCGAGTGGATCCGCACATAGTCGCCTTCGGCCTGCACGACATCGACCTGATCGTCCTGGATTCAACCCAAACCGTCGCGCGACGGAAGCCACAGGTCGCCGTCGGCGCTTCCGACCGACCGTCCGAAACGGCGGACGATGAATCGGGCTTCGTAGCTGATGACAAACGAAGGTAGCAGTTCGACCAGCAACCTGAGGCAGTCATTATAGGCCTGGAGATCAGGAAGATCGAACTCGACGAAAAAGTCGAAAGTCCCGGACGTTTCGACGGCGTGGCACACGTCGGGGCAACCGATCAGCGCCTCCCTGGAGCTATCGACGTCAGCAGCAGCGGCATGATGGTCGAACGCAAAACACAATATGATGTGAAGCCGAGCCATCTCGATCGAGCGAACGCGTTGCATCGCCGCTCACCTTTCCAGCCCTCCATAGCAAATTCGCGGGGTCGTGTCCCATTGCGTGGTGTAACTTCGCGAGAGAAGCCACAGCGATCTCCAGCGTAGCCGGAGTTGGTCATGAGCCGG
>JANMWM010000132.1:0-2226 GCA_031394005.1 Sphingomonas sp. | reverse complement strand
TATCGGGGAGTCGGACCGTCCGGCTTCCCACCTGCTCAAGGAAACCGACATGGCCCGCAGCCATCCGCTCGACCGTTATCGCAACATCGGCATCATGGCGCACATCGACGCCGGCAAGACGACGACGACCGAGCGCATCCTCTATTACACGGGCAAGTCCTACAAGATCGGCGAAGTGCATGAAGGCACCGCGACGATGGACTGGATGGAGCAAGAGCAGGAGCGCGGGATCACGATCACGTCGGCCGCCACGACTTGTTTCTGGTCGGCCGAGGAGGGCAAGGGTCCAGAGCATCGCATCAACATCATCGACACGCCGGGCCACGTCGATTTCACCATCGAAGTCGAACGTTCACTGCGCGTGCTCGACGGCGCGGTCGCCTGTTTCGACGGTGTTGCCGGGGTTGAGCCGCAATCCGAGACTGTGTGGCGCCAGGCAGAGAAGTACAAGGTTCCGCGGATGTGCTTCATCAACAAGCTTGATCGCACCGGCGCCAATTTCGAGATGTGCGTCGAGATGATCAAGGACCGCCTCGGCGCGCGTCCGGCGGTGCTCTATCTGCCCATCGGCATCGAGGGCGGCTTCAAGGGCCTCGTCGATCTGGTCGAGAATCGCGCGATCATCTGGCTCGAGGAGAGCTTGGGCGCGAAGTTCGAATATCAGGACATACCCGACGACCTCAAGGTTGCTGCCGCGACCGCGCGGATGGACCTCATCGAGATGGCCGTCGAGCAGGACGACGACGTCATGGAAGCCTACCTCGGCGGCCAGGAGCCCGACGTGAAGACGCTGAAGGCGCTGATCCGCAAGGGCACGCTCAATTTCTCGTTTGTCCCCGTGCTGTGCGGCTCGGCGTTCAAAAACAAGGGCGTCCAGCCTTTGCTCGACGGGGTCGTCGACTATCTCCCTTCGCCGCTCGACATCCCGGCGGTCGAAGGCCTCAAGCTTGATGGCGTAACGGCTGAGCGTCGCGCGCCGGCCGACGATGCTCCGTTCTCGGCGCTGGCGTTCAAGATCATGAACGATCCGTTCGTCGGCACGCTGACCTTCGCGCGCATCTACTCAGGTACGCTCGAGACCGCGTCGCAGGTCATGAACAGCGTTAAGGACAAGAAGGAAAAGGTCGGCCGCATGCTGCTGATGCACGCCAACGACCGCGAGGACATCCAGATCGCCTATGCCGGCGACATCGTCGCTCTGGCGGGCCTCAAGGACACCACCACCGGCGAAACGCTGTGCGCGATCAACGCCCCGATCATCCTTGAGCGGATGGAGTTTCCGGACCCCGTCATCGAGGTCGCGGTCGAGCCGAAGACCAAGGCTGACCAGGAGAAAATGGGCATCGCGCTCAATCGCCTGGCGCGCGAGGATCCGTCGTTCCGCGTCACTACAGACCATGAATCGGGCCAGACGATCATCAAGGGGATGGGCGAGCTCCACCTCGAGATTCTCGTCGATCGGATGAAGCGCGAGTTCAAGGTCGAGGCCAATGTCGGCGCGCCGCAGGTCGCCTATCGCGAATATCTGGCGAAGCCGGTCGAGCTGACCTATACCCACAAGAAGCAGTCGGGTGGATCGGGCCAGTTCGCCGAAATCCGCATCAACGTCGTTCCCGGCGAGCGCGGATCGGGCTTCGTCTTCAAGGACATCGTCAAGGGCGGTAACGTCCCGAAGGAATTTATTCCCTCGGTCGAAAAGGGCATGCGCGAGACCGCCGAGACCGGCTCGCTGATTGGCTTCCCGATCATCGACTTCGCGGTTGAGCTGACTGACGGCAAGTATCACGACGTCGATTCGTCGGCGCTGGCGTTCGAAATCTGTGCGCGCGGTGCGATGCGTGAAGCGGCGCAGAAGGCGGGCATCAAGCTGCTCGAGCCGATCATGAAGGTCGAAGTCGTCACCCCCGAAGATTATCTTGGCGATGTCATCGGCGACTTGAACAGCCGTCGTGGCCAGATCCAGGGCACCGACACGCGCGGCAATGCACAGGCGGTCGAGGCAATCGTGCCGCTTGCCAACATGTTCGGCTACGTCAACCAGCTGCGGTCGTTCACGCAGGGGCACGCGCAATATTCGATGCAGTTCAGCCACTATGACGAAGTCCCGGCGAACGTCGCGGACGAGGTCAAGGCGAAGCTGGCGTAACCGAAATTTAGAGGCTATGGGCGCGCTCGCACTGGGCGGGCCGCCCGATTTTCAAACGGTGAAGAGGTTATCATGGGTAA
>JANMWM010000134.1:0-5382 GCA_031394005.1 Sphingomonas sp. | reverse complement strand
CCGGTTCTGGGAGAGCGGAGGGGTGCGATTCCCCTCCGCCACTCGACTATCTGCGGGCTTATGCCTCGGTCAGCGACGCCCGCTCGTCGATCGGCCGGTATCTGACGTTCTACAATAGCCGACAAGCGCATCCTTCACTTGACCGCAAGACACCCGATCAGGCCTAGTTTAACCAACCGCTTCTCGCAGCAGCATGAAACCGGCAGACGCTCCACTTAACAATCGCGCGAGCCTGTTCAAACAAACCGAACCGCCTCTGCAGGCGGTAGCTCGGTTCATCGCGCATGCAGGCAAAAACTGCTTTGCGCGCAGCGGTGCCACAAAAGCACCTTTCCTTAATAAGTGAGTGTAGATCATGCACATTCGAATTTTAGCGGCAAGCGGCTTCATCGTCGCCTCCCTGACAGGGGTATCTGCAAGCGCTGAGTCGGTGCGCTATCCAGCAAATGGCAATCCGGCGCTCGTCATTTCAGTCCCGAGCGGCTGGACCCATAAGCCGGTCCCGACAGGCGATCATTTGGCAACTTTCGTGCTCACCTCACCCCGTGGGATCGAGGTTGCAGCGCTCGTCGTTCCGTACCCGGGCACTCCAGAGATGTATGCGCAACAAATGGCTGACGTGTCCCATCTTCAGATGCAAAACCCAAAGGCTACCCAGTTGCTTGGTTTCGCCGGGTTTATGTTTGATGGAGCTTACACGAGCTTCGGAGTCCCATTCAGCGTCCATTTCGTTCAAGCGAAGTTGGACAAGGTTCACTTGGCGCTGATCGAGGTGCGAAGCCCTATTAAAGGACCAAGCGCGAAAGAGATTGAAGAAGGAAGGCAAGTTCTTGAGCATCTCAAGCTTGCGTCTGCTGCAGTGAGCAGCGCGGACCTCATTGTTAGAAGCGATTGAACGGTTTTGCGCCCCGCGTTGAATTTACAGCGTCATCGACTTTTTCTCGATGCACAACAGGGATATTTTTCACTAGTTCGATCAAGGCGCTGAGACAGGACAGTCGCTTTGTCAGCCGGTATAAGCTCGCTTCTGGAAAGGCGATCGCCCCCATAAACGAAAGCGCCAGTAGCGCCGCAACGTGCTGAATTTTATCCTGCGGATCCGCAGGGATAGAGGCGGACGGGGGAGCCACGTCATTGCCAGGGTGAGGATAAGGGCGGCAATAAACACGGCTCGAAGAAACAAAGCGGATCTCAGCATGCATCTATTAATCTGAAAAGCCGTTGCGCTTCAGCAAAATGAAAGCTTTGGTAAGTCAAAACAGATATAGATATTTCCACGCGTATATGTCTTTGCGGGAGCGTAGGTTGATCAAACGGATTTGGGTATCGACAGGATGCCCGGGGCTGCTGTTGCTGGCGCTATCGGCGTGTGGCGGAGGTGGCGGCGGATCGGCGGCGCCCGCGCCGCTTCCAGCGCCGCCTACTGCCGCTCCCACATCTACTCCTACTCCTACTCCCGCTCCAGCGGGCAGTTATGATACCGCCGAGTATCGCCGCTCGAACGCCGCCGTCGCCGCCAACGCGCTTGCCGCTTACAACGCCGGCGGGACGGGCCTGGGTGTCAAGATTGGGATTGTCGACAGCGGGCTTAATCCGGCACTTGCTGAGTTTGCGGGCAAGGTCGACCCAGCGAGCGCCGACGTAGCCGGTTCGCGGGGAGTCAGCGACGAAGATGGTCACGGCTCTGCCGTGGCCGACATCGCCGCGGGAGCTAAAAACGATTCAGGGATCCATGGCGTCGCCTTTAATTCGACCATCGTCGCGTTGCGTGCTGACGATCCCGGCAGCTGCGCGATGCCAAAGACCGACACTGGCGGCGGCTGCCAATTCCTAGACAACGCGATCGCGTTGGGCATCGACGCGGCGCGGCTCGCCGGGGTGCGTGTGATCAACCTCAGCCTCGGCGGTTCGGCGCCCGGTACCCAGCTGCTCGCCGCGATGGGCCGCGCGACCAATGCCGGAATCGTGCTGGTCATCTCGGCCGGCAATGACGGTGCTAAGCCAGAAGGCGCCAATGCCGACCCGTTCGCGCTCGTCCCCGCTCAGCAATTCGCCGGCAAGGTGATCATTGCTGGATCAATTGGGGTGGACGACGGCGCGGGCGGAACCGACCTTAGTCAGCTGTCCACATTCTCCAACAAGGCCGGGACGGGAGCCGCGTGGTATCTAACCGCGCTGGGCTATCGCGATCGCTCGATCGACAACACGGGTGCATCCTTTCTGTGGTCGGGAACCAGCTTCTCCGCTCCAACCATCTCGGGCGCAGTGGCGCTGCTGGCGCAAGCGTTTCCAAATCTCACTGGCCAGCAGATTGTCTCAATACTCTTTGACAGTGCCGACCCCCTCGGCACTGGGAAGATCAATTCGACCTTCGGCCACGGGCGACTTAATCTTCAGCGCGCTTTTACGCCGCAGGGCACGCTGAGCCTTGCCGGCAGCAAGATCGCGGTCTCAAGCTCTCAGAATGGCGACCTGCCGGCGGCGGCAGGCGATGCGGCAAGCAAGGGCTCTATGGGGGTCGTCATCCTCGACGGCTATTCGCGAGCCTATGCGCTCGATTTGGCCAAGACGCTGCACGCCGCCGACCAATCGCGTCCGCTTGAACTCGCGCTCGCCGGGCGGACCCAGGTCGGTGAGGCATTGGCCGGTCGCTTCGGTATCGCCATGACAGTCTCGCTAAATACGGCGCGGATGCGCGAAGTCGAGCTGTCTCAGCTTGGCATCGGCCCCAACGACGCACGCCGCGCAAGAATTATCGCGGGTTCGGCGATTGCCCGGCTCGGTGACGACACGGCGGCGGTGTTCGGCTTTGCTGAAGGCGCCAAGGCGATGGAGCGGCGCCTTTCCGGAGCATCAGACGGAGCCTTTCTGATCGCGCGCGACGCGGCGGGCGACACTGGCTTCTCGGCGCGCCATGGCTCGAATATGGCGCTCCGCCGCCAGATCGGGCTGGTTGGATTGACGATCTCGGCCGAGACCGGCCACGTCTGGCAGGATATCCGCACCAACGCGACTGGCGCGCCCTATCACTTTGCTAATGTAATGATCGACAAGACATTCGGGCGGACTCGGTTATCGGCCGGAGTCAGCCGGCTTAAAGAGCGCGACACGCTCCTCGGCGGACGGATTGGCGCGGCGTTAGGTAGCGGGGGGTCGAACACCATGTTTCTCGACCTAGAAGCGCGGCAACCACTCGGCTCCAAGTGGAGTGCGAGGCTCGCTGCGCGACGCGGCTGGACGGGTTTTGGCTCAGGCAAATTCCAGAGCGACGCGTACGCGCTCGACCTGACGCGCTCAGGATTGTTTAACGGCGGCGACCGCTTCGGGCTACGTCTCGCCCAGCCGCTACGGATTTCCAGCGGCGGCTTCGCCTCGTTACTGCCGACGGGCTATGATTATTTGACCCAGAGCGTGACGACGAGCTTGGAACGATTCTCCCTTAGTCCGACAGGCCGGGAGATCGATGGCGAGTTGTCTTACGGTCGTTCAGTCGTCGGTGATGTGGGCTGGTTCAGCGGAAATCTATTCGTTCGGCACCAGCCAGGTCATGTCGCTAGCGCGCCGGACGACGTCGGTAGCGCGATGCGTTTCACGCTGGCGTTCTAGCCCGACAATATCGGTCTTCGCCGCGTAGCAATGCAGTTGCTCAAGCCTCGCCCGAGCCGCTCGTCGTATCGGCACGGCCCCCGGCGGGGAGGCGCAGTGCGGTTGCAGAGTAAATGGCGCATCGCATGACGGATCGCTGTCCGTCTTGAAGCTGGGCACTCGCATCAACGCGTCGCTGGCACGGGTGCGGCGCGGTCTGATGATGACATTCGGCATGGTGGTTCTCAAGGGCGCCGGGCGAGTGTTCGGGAGCCATGTGTGCAGCCTACTGGCGAGCAATGCCGGGCTCGAGCAGATCATCCTGCCGGTGCTCGAGGCATGGCGCGGTATGCGCGCCCGTACCGCCGAACTGAGCAAGCAGCTTGTAACTTCTTCGCGCGCCAGCGAGCAATGCCAGCTGCTTTCGTCGATCCCAGGCGTCGGCGCAGTGACCGCCTCGTCCTTTGTGGCCGCGATCGAAGACCCGGAAAACTTCAAAAAGCCGCGTTCGGTGGGGGCCTTGATCGGCTTGACCACCAGGCGGCACCAGTCGGGCGAAGTCGATTACGACGGTCAGATATCCCGGCGCGGCGACAACCATCTGCGCGGACTGCTGTATGAAGCAGCGGTCGTGATCCTCAGTCGTACGACGGCGGACAGCGCGCGCCGCATCTGGAGCCTCAAGCTCCAGGAGAAGGTCGGCTTCAAACGGGCCGCCGTCGCGGTCGCGCGCAAACTCGCCGTGATCATGCATACCATACTGAAGACGGGTGAATTGTTCGACCGCTCGATCGCTGCCGAGGCCTAACCAAAGTGCGCCAGAAACATTGGAAGATTCCAACCCACGAAGACATATCCTGCGGTGGGCACTTCTCTACCGCGGAAACGACCATGTCCCCCATAAACAGCACTAACGGCGCCAATGAAGCTGATGCCGCGGACAACCGCAATCACTATGCACGCCTACGGTGACCCAATCGTAGATCGAAAGATGGCACTCAAAATCATCCTTGGCTGGACCACGATTAAACGACTTCACTTAACGCACTGTCCAGTTTTGCCGAGCCACCTCTGTCCCCCTTGGGTAGATTATCCAGGGCATTCCCAGTAAGACGGTAGATCGTCGACACGGTTGTCTTGCTAGTGGTTAAAATCTGACACTTGGTACCCATGGGTACAATGGCAGCTTGCACCCCAGAGTTGGTCGTTAGCTCGCATTGTGGGTCGCTTTGAAGGCGGACCTTGCGTGCGGCCTGCAAAAATTCGACACTACACGCGGAGCGTAATGGAGGTAATACGATGCGATACAACCCTAAAGCCCGTTTTTTACTGATTGTTATCTTGCCAGCCATCATGCCAGCCCTCCTCCTCCCAGTATTGGGGATCATCCACGCTCCGGACTATGTGATGGATGGAGCTATGGGGTTTTTCATCGGCATATCGATTGTGGGGTTCGTTTGGATACTCAGGAGCAACAATCGGCGTTCGACTGACAACTGAGTTTCACGAGCATTGGACTGACAAAGCAGGCGCGATCGTCGCCACATCGAACGGCCGATGCCGGCACAAGGTAGCCAGAAGCTGGCCGTCCGCAATCCACCCACTGTCGGTCGTTTGCGGACGCGGGCAATTGGATACCAAGCGTGCGACTTTCACCACTCTCACGTTTGCCTGTTCTAGGGGTGAGCGCGACAAATAGTTTTCTGCCACAAAGCGACAGAAATCAGTCGACCGGGTCTGCGCCCGGGCAGAGTAGGAGGCACGACTTCAAAACGACGGTTGATCATGCTCTGATAC
>JANMWM010000112.1:0-6226 GCA_031394005.1 Sphingomonas sp. | reverse complement strand
CCCGGCCCGTAAACTCGCCCAGGATTAGGGGAATGCCATTCTCGAATGGCATCGTGCGCATTGTCTCAGGCAGCAAGCGCCCGTCCGCGTCGGGATAGGCGGAATGCCAACCCGTGAACTTCAGTCCATCCACGAGCTGATCGCTGCAGTCCCAGCCAAGAACCACATCGCAAAAAGCGAATCCCTTTTCCAAGGCAGAGCTGAGCTTGTCGGCACTAAGATACTTGCCCCTAAAAACCCCGTCGATGTCGAACACGCCAATCTTCGCGCATCGTGGGATATTCTCGGACACCTGCCGCAGGATTCCTTCTATAGCAGTGTCCACTTCAGTCTCCCCTTTCCCCCACTTAAATGGTATCAACAAGGCTGGCGAGCAAAAGTGATCGAACGGCAGTGAACCGCCCCCGATTTGTCGGAGGCTATTTGAGCTGGCTTAACGGCGCGAGAGTCAGGTTGCTTCGGGTTGCGCGTCCAGGGCTTTTGACAGCGGCCCGCGCATCGCGACGAGTAGCATACCGCCTACGAGCGCAATGCCCGCATCCATCATCCAAAATGCAGCGGGGGTCATCTGATCGTAGAAACTGCCGATCCAGCCCATCAGGGTATGGCCGATGAAAGGTGAGAGGAAGGCACCACCCATCAGGGTGGACGCGACAGCGGGCGGGGCAGTTCGGCTGATAAGGGCGAGGAGGGTGGGCCAATAATACATCCAGGCGAGACCCATCAAAAGATAGCCCGCCAACGCCCATCCGACGGAAACTGATCCCGGCACCGCGGAGGCCATATTACTGGCCGCTAACACCAGTGCCGCAACTGCGACTAGGCCCGTTCCAATCGCGATCTTGGTTACGCTGTCAGGTTCGCGCCCTTTTCTGGCTTGCGAAGCCCAAAGCGCGATCAGTGCCGGCGCGGCGATGATTGAGCCGATCGAATCGACGGAACCGAACCAGCTCGATGGAATCGTCCCGAACTGCGTGCCTAGGCTGACCTGCTGGTCGACCCAGACGATCCCAATGCTCCAGACCATTGGGTAGGCAATTTCGGCCGGAATGGTCAGCGCAACTACGGCCAGCAGGATCCAGACCCGGCGACGCTCTTCAACTGTCAGCCTGGGGGCAGCTGTGCGCTGCTTTTTCGGGGGGCGGATATCGGGCAAGTGGCGCTGGCCTGCGAGGTAGATCACCAAGGCCAACAGCATCAAGGCCGCAGCGAGCGCGAACCCGGCGTGCCAGCCATAGGCTGCGGCTACGCCTCCGGCGATCAGTGGTCCGGTAGCAGCGCCGATGTTGATTCCAATCGAAAAGATTGCGAAGCCGCGGTCGCGCAACGAGCTGGCCTCGCGCGGGTAGAGTGTCCCGACCTGCGCCGAGATGTTGCCCTTGAGGCAGCCCGAGCCCAGGATCAGCAAGAGTAATGCGATCAGAAAACTCTGATCGAACGACATCGCCAGATGGCCGGCGCTCATCAACAGCGCTCCCAGCATCACCGTTCGTTTGGCGCCGAGCAGCCGGTCGGCAATCCAGCCGCCGAGGATTGGAGTAAAATAGACCAGCCCCGCATACCAGCCATAGATCAACGAGGCGAACGCCAAGTTCGACATTGGTCCGCGAAATTCGAACAGGCTCCGCAAGGTCCCCAGCCCAAGTACCTGTTCGATATGTCCGGGCAACAGTAACTGCTTGACCATGTAGAGCGCCAGCATTGCGGACATTCCATAAAAGGAAAATCGTTCCCACAATTCGGTGAAGGTAAGATAGGCGAGGCCTTTTGGATGGCCGCCGATGGTGCTCGCCCGGTCCACACTTACAGTTGCCATCTGGTCCCCCTAGCCTGAAAAGTTAGCTGAATCGGTCTTGGTGGCAAGGACTTTCGCTCGCGGCGAGGCGCTGCGGTAGAGGATGCGCCCTGATGGCTATAGCTTTGCGCAACGGCGAGGCGATCCAAACCTCAAGCTAAGGCGGGGAAATGCTTTGCCGGCTTACAATTAGAAGAAATTCCACATCGTTGTGCCGATTTTATCTACTATTTTGGCACGTTTGCGGATCGGCCGCTTCGACGCGACGACGCGTGAATAGCGATTTTTTTCTTATTCTCGTCACGCTTCTAGGATAGTGGAAATGTGAATGGCCTTCCGTTAGATAATGCGCTGGGGAAAGGCTCGGGAGGGGTATGATTGCCGGCTTAGATGCAGAATTGGCTCACGCGATAGCCCCCAAACCTCGCTGGTGGCTGATCTTTGCCGGATTGGTCATTGTCCTGACAGTCTCATTTCTATCACAGCTGATCCGGACGACAGATGGCACGACTGTTCGAGACATACGGTTTACCGGCACGAATGGCACAGTCATGAGCGCTTTGCTTTATGTGCCTAAAAATGCCACTCCGACCACCCCGGCGCCGGGAATTCTGGCGGTCCACGGCTATATCAACTCGCGCGAGACACAGGACGGTTTTGCCATCGAGTTTGCCCGCCGGGGCTACGTCGTTCTGTCGCTTGATCAGACCGGGCACGGTTATAGTCAGGGCGCCGCATTCGCGAACGGCTTTGGCGGCCCGGATGGTCTGCGATATTTGCGATCCTTGCCGGTGGTCGATACTCATCAGATTGGGCTCGAAGGGCACAGCATGGGCGGCTGGACAGTGCTTGCGGCGGCTGCCGCCATGCCCGCGGCCTATTCATCGATGGTTTTGGAGGGATCCTCGACGGGCGCCCCTTTTGCACAGGATGGCTCGACTATCTGGCCGCGCAATCTTGCCATCGTTTTCAGCCGTTATGACGAGTTCTCGAAACTCATGTGGGGCGTAGCCCGCGCGCAAGATGTGTCGACCAGCAGCAAGCTACAATCAGTGTTTGGCACCAATGCCCCAGTTGCAGAAGGACGCCTGTATGGCGCAATCGCGAAAGGGACCGCGCGAAAGCTATATCAACCGTCAACGACGCATCCTGGCGATCATGTGTCAACGGCGGCCATTGGACTCGCGACCGAATGGTTTGCTGCGACGCTCAATGGCGGCACGCCCAGGCCGGCGAGCGATCAGATCTGGTACTGGAAGGAATTTGGCACCGGGATTGGCCTTATCGGCTTCATCATGATTATTCTGGGTGCGTTTGATGCGCTTGTGCGATTGCCTGTGTTCGTTTCCGTTCGCGCAGCTGCGGTCCCGGCGGCAGAAAATCGAGACCGCGGCTGGTGGCAGGTGTTTGCGTTGACGACCGGGCTGCCGGCATTACTGTTCTTTCCAACATTCATCGCCCCCTCCCTTCTGCTGTCCCCATCGAACTGGCTACCGCAGGTAGTTACGACGCAAATTACGATCTGGGCTTTAGCCAGCGCTGGTCTAAGCCTGGTGATGGGCCGCTTCATGCCACGCGTCGCCGGGACCCATCAATCGGACTGGCTCAAATCCATACTGCTCGCCGCAGTGACTGTTGCGGCTGGTTACGCCGCACTCTGGCTGGTCGATCGGCTATTCCATACCGATTTCCGGCTCTGGGTGGTCGCGGTCAAACTTCCCAGCATCCGCCAATGGACGATTGCCGCGATTTACGTCGTCCCGCTGACGCTCGCTTTTCTGGTGACCGCCAGATCGCTGGCCAGCGCGACGGTCCGCAGCGATACGGCTCTGTGGCGCTACATCGCCGCAATTTTGACCCTTACTACCGGCTTCATCGTAATGCTTGGGGTTGTCTACGGCTTATTTTTCATGACTGGGTCGCTTGTCACGGCGTTCGATCCGCTCAGTACGGTAATCGCGTTACAGTTTGTGCCAGTTTTGATCGCGGTGGCGATAATCGCAATTTTTACGTGGCAGCGCACGGGCAGCTATCGCACCGGCGGGCTGATAACCGGAATGTTGGTGACCCTTTACGCCGTTGCGGGAACCGCCACACAGATCTGAGCTGCCTACTCACAGGTCAGGCGGTACGCCAACGCATAGTCACCAGCCATTGAATGGCCAGAACTTCTCCCGTGATTACATCCTATGCGTCATGCAAATTCATAACTTCAGTTCCATCATAACGCTGCAACATGTCTATGCCTCAAAACGCAACTGTTAACCCGCTGGAGCCTCCCATGCGCGCGCCCTCCTTCCGTTTGTCGAGTTTATTTATGCTCATGGTCGCCATTTCGATGGCGAGCGTCGCGTTGGCGCAGAGCGTGAGTCAGCCGTTGCCCACGGGCCAGCGACTGACGTCGCTCGCCGCCCCCGGCGCACGATTCGATCCGCTTGTCGCTCATATCGGGCCGAACCCCGGCCTTGTCGCTGACGGCGCGGCCGCGACCGCGACAAGCCCAAATGGCCGCGAGATGCTGGTGATGACCAGCGGCTTTAACCGCTACAACGGCGCAGACGGAAAGATCGTGCCCGCCCAATCGGTGCAATATATCTTCCGTTATGCGATCGACGCTCGCGGCAGCCGATGGATCCAGACGTTGACGGTGCCCAACAGCTTTGGCGGGATCGCGTGGCTCCCAGATGGCGGCGGATTCGTCGTCGGGGGCGGCGTCGACGACAATGCCCACCTGTTCCAGCGCGACAAGACCGGCTTCGTAGAGAAAGCCAAGCCGATTGCGCTCGGCCATTCCGCAGGCAACGGTGCCGATGTGAAGCCGCAGGCAGCGGGCGTCGCGATCAGTCCCGATGGAGCACGTGCGCTCGTCGCCAATTATTACAATGATTCCGTCAGCCTGGTCGATTTGAGGCGGGGCACGGTAATCTCCGAACGAGACCTGAGACCCGGCAAGATTGACCCGGCGATGGCTGGCACCCCTGGCGGCGAAAATCCGTTTGCGATCGTTTGGATCAATCCGACCGAGGCCTGGATCTCAGCGCCGCGCGATCGGCAACTCGTGCGTCTCGAAATCGGAGCCGGAAGCGTTCGCGTCGCCGCCCGCGTCGGTACGCTCGGTGAGCCGACCGCGCTGGTTGCTGATTCACGAGCGCGACGGCTGTACGCGACCGAGGACAATGCCGACCGGCTCGCGATAGTTGACCTCGCGACCGGGAAGCTAGTCGGCGAGCCACGACTGGCCCTGCCGGATGCAATGGGGGCCACGCCGCTCGCCAAAGGGGTTAACCCCAATGCCATCGCGCTGCTCCCCGATCATAGGCTGCTAGTGACCATGGGCGGCATTAACGCGGTGGCGCTGGTAACGCCCGAAGTCGACGGCGATGCCACGGTCCAAGGCCTAGTGCCGACCGGCTGGTATCCTAGCGCAGTTGCGATCAGTCGCAATGGCGCGCGCGTCTTCGTCGCCAATCGCAAGAGCCCCCCGGGGCCCAACCCCAAGGGCTGCGCGCCGGTGCTGGCTATCTATCGCGGTCAGCCCAACGCGTGCGGGTCCGCAAATCAATATATCTATCAAATTCAAAAGGCAGGACTCCTGCAATTTCCGTTACCCAGCACGCACGCGCTGGTCGGCACGACGAAGCAGGTCGCGGACAACATCGGCCTCACCGCCACTAGGGCGCGCTCCACCGCCGAGGCGCAGATGGCTGCGGTGCGCGCCCGGATTAAGCACGTCGTCTTCATCATCAAGGAAAACCGCACCTATGATCAGGTGCTCGGAGATCTGGAGGTCGGCAACGGCGATCCCCATCTCGCAATCCTGGGCAAGGCACTGACCCCCAACCACCACGCACTTGCGCGCCAGTTCGTGACGCTCGACAATTTCTACGCTTCGGGCGAGCAATCCGGTACCGGCTGGACTTGGTCGACCGCAGCGCGGGTCCCCGACCTGCTCGAAAAGACCGCGCCTGTGAATTACGCCCGCCGCGGTCTAGCCTATGAAGCCGAAGAAGCTGACCGCTTCATCTACACGCAGCAGACGATGGCCGAACGGTCCGCGACCAATCCGAGCCTGTCGACCGACCCCGATCTGTTGCCCGGCCCCGCGTTGCTCACCGCGCCCGATGGCGACCGGGATGACGAGCGGAACCAAGGCTATCTGTGGAACGCTGCGATCCGCGCGGGATTGTCAGTGCGCAACTATGGCTTTGCGGACGCATCGATCTACGATGTCGGAGCACCCGGCGCGGTTCCACTCGTGCGCGAACCCGCCAAGACCAAGACCCGGATCTATGCGCCCGGCGATAAGCTGCTCGCGCCGCGCAGCGACCCTTATTACCGCGGCTACGACCAGAAGATGCCCGATTACTGGCGCACACTCGAATGGCAGCGAGAATTCGCTGAAGCGGATGCGGCGGGCAGCGTCCCGACGCT
>JANMWM010000100.1:0-23135 GCA_031394005.1 Sphingomonas sp. | reverse complement strand
GATCATCATCCTGACGTCGAACCTGGGGTCGCAATATCTGGCGGCGCTGGGCGACGATGAGGGGGTGGAGAAAGTCGAATCGCAAGTGATGGAGGTGGTGCGGTCGCACTTCCGGCCCGAGTTCCTGAACCGGCTCGACGAGATCATCCTGTTTCATCGGCTGGGACAGGCGCACATGGGCCCGATCGTCGACATCCAGATGATGCGGCTGGGCAAGCTGCTCGAGGATCGCAAGATCCGGCTGGAGTTGTCGGATGCGGCGCGGGCGTGGCTGGGGCGCGTGGGGTATGACCCGGTCTATGGCGCGCGGCCGTTGAAGCGCGCGGTGCAGAAATATCTGCAGGACCCGCTTGCCGACGCTATCCTGGCGGGGACCGTGCATGACGGCACGACAGTGAGAGTCGACGAAGGGAATGGCGGGTTGGTGCTGAGCTGACCTACCGTGGCCTGAGCGGGTCGTTCTGGATTTTGACCGGTGCGGGCTTTGTTTTCGGAGCTGAGGCCGATGTCGGCGCCGTGTCCGCTGCGGTGGCCGCATTGGTCGCCAGGCCCGCTTCGGCGGCGGTCGATTTCTTCGCTGCGCGCGGCTGGTCGAGGAGCGTGGCGATAATCGTTCCGTCGCGCTTGTAGACATCGTCGTAGCGGACGATCGACCCGTCGAGCGCGGCGGCGGCAGTGAAATAGACGATGTAGACCGGGAGCGGCTTCACGAAGGTCGCTTTTTCGGACTTCTTGGAGGCGAGCGTGTCAGTGACCTTGGTCGCGTCCCACGTGCCATTGTCCTCGGCCAGCAGCAGGCGCGCGAGGTCGCCGATCTTGTCGGTGCGGACGCAGCCGTGGCTGAAGGCGCGGACCGAGCTGTTGAAGCGGCTCTTGGCGTTGGTGTCGTGGAGGTAGATCGCATAGGGGTTGGGCATCACGAACTTCATCTGGCCGAGGGCGTTTGCGGGGCCCGGGGGCTGGCGCCAGCGCTGGGCGCCGCCGGTGACGGGGTCGCGGACCGCCACGAAACCGTTCTTGCCCGCGATCTCCTTGCTGATGCTGGTCGGGACTTCCCACCACGGGTTGAGTATGACGCCGGTGGCCATTGCCGAGAGCTGCGGCGTGGGGGTCTTGATCGCGCCGGCGACCGCCTTGTGGCGCGAGACGGCGACGCCGTTCTCGACCAGAGTCGCGGTGTAGGCCGGGACGTTGACGATGATGTAGCGGGCGCCAAGATCGCGCGGTAGCCAGCGCCAGCGGTCCATATTGAGACGGATGGTGTTGACCTGCGCGGCATTGGCCGGGTCGGCAAGCGCGGTGCGTAGTGCGGCATATTGCGGGTGGGTGGGCAACAGGCCGCGGAGCGCATCGCCGACGCGGTGCTGGGCAAGCGCGCCGTCGAGCAGCTCGCGCTGGCGGGCGGCGTTCATGTCCGGATCGGCGACGTGCCAGTCGATGCGGTCCTCGCCGCGGACGTGGCCAAAGGCGAAGTCGGAGGACAGCTTGTTGAAGCTGTCGGTGGCGACGAGCGAAACGCGGGACGCGTCGCGCGCAGCGATCGCGTCGGCGAGGGCGGCGGGGGCGTAATCCTTCGGGCTGAGCCCGTCGGCAGCGACCGACTGGATGAAGGTCAGCAACTCCTGTGCGTCGGCGATCGGCCAGAACGGCGGAGGCTGGACCACGACGGGCGGCGTGACAACCGGGACGGGGGCCTGCGTCGCGGGGGCCCGGACGACGGGCATGCGCATCCCCGAAGGCTGCTGGGCGGGAAGCGGGGCGATCGGGTCCGTCGACACCTGTGCGAAGGCGGTGCCGGCGCTGGCGAGGGCAAGGGCGGCGACCAGCGACCGCGACGAGATTCTCATGACCATTCCTTAAGTTACGCCGCCTGGAAGGCCGCTTGCCCGGTCCCCTAGTAAGGCGAGCCTTACACAGGATGAATTGGCCGGACCAGTGTCGGCCGCGGCACAGTGGAGCGGGAAACCGGATGTTAAGGGACTTGGCGCTAAGCCGTTGATTGTGGACAATTGCCGAGTGGACAGTCGATGAAATTCAACCTCACTGGGGCCATGATCCCGCGCCAGATGCGGCGCATGTTCGACTCGCGCGACGAGGCGCGAGCCGAGCCCGATCCCGACAGCGCGCTGCTCAGCTGGCGCGGCGGGACCGAGGTGGTTCGGCTCGGCAATGTCTCGCCTTCGGGGGCGATGCTGTGCTTCGAGGGGGTCCCCCACATCGGCGAACGCGTGATGTTACAGCTACTTGACCGCAAGGCGATGCCGGCGCAGGTGCGCTGGGTTCGCGACGGCCGGGTCGGGATTAACTTCACCGGGCCGCGCGGCTAGCATATGTTTCGAGCCCAATTCACGCTTTCGCCGGATGCGCAACGCGCTTCCACCTCAAACGATCAGGCTCTAGCGCCTTGAAGATGAGTTTCGCGATGATCAAGGCGCGGATCGCCGATGCCGGGACGAGCGAGCGGCGGCGAGCGGATCGCGCCGCGGTCGATATCGGGGCACGGATCCGCCCGCTCGGCGAGGAAGGCAGCGAGGCGAGGATCGTCAATATTTCGGCGACGGGGTTCATGGCCGAGGTCAGCAACGAGTATGAGGTCGGGTCGCGGGTGTGGCTGATGCTGCCCGGACGAGAGCGCGCCAATGCGGTGGTGCGGTGGATCGCGGGCAACAAGATCGGCGCCGAGTTCGCCGAGCCGATCGCGATCGACGCGCTCAGCTAGTTATTTGATTAGCGCCTGATTCACACTCTCGGAGGAGCGTTTCCACCTCACCCGACCAGCCTCTAACGCCGCTTCAACGCCGTCAGCACGCGCGGCAATATTCCTGCCACGATGCGCTTTACCCCGGCGAAGGTCGGGTGCATTCCGTCGGGCTGCTGCATTCCGGGAATCGCCGCGACGCCTTCCATGAAGAAGGGGTAGAGCGGCGCGTGATGGGCTTTTGCCAGCGCCGGGTAGATCGCGTCGAACTTCGCGCGGTAGGTGGGACCGAGGCTGGGCGGCGCGCGCATTCCGGCGAGGAGTATGGGGATTTTGCGGCGGGCCAGATCGGCCAGGATCGCGTCGAGGTTGGCGCGGGGGATGGCGGGGTCGAGACTGCGCAGCATGTCGTTAGCGCCGAGTTCGACGATGATCAGGTCGGGTTTGCGGCGGAGGCCGGCGAGGGTCCAGTTCAGCCGCGCCTTGGCGGCGGTGGTGGTATCGCCCGATACTCCGCCATCGGTGACGGTCGCGACGATGCCGTGGCGGCGGAGAGTGGCCTCGAGCTGGGGAGCGAAGCCTTGGCCGCGCGGCAGGTTGTAGCCAGCAGTGAGGCTGTCTCCGAAGGCTAGGATCAGGGGTTGCGCGGCGGTAAGCGCGGCGACGACGAGTGCATGAGTAACAGGCATTAATTATCCTTACCATTGTGGCTTCGCCGCGCCATCCCTAGCTCCCGCACATGACCACAGCCTTGATTGAGCTCGCCGACGTCCGTCTGACCCTCGGCCAGGGCGGGGTGCGGACCGAGATATTGAAGGGGATTTCGCTTCGGCTTGATCCCGGCGAGAGCCTTGCGATCCTCGGTCCGTCGGGGTCGGGCAAGTCGAGCCTGATGGCGGTCGTGGCGGGGCTGGAACGGGCGACGAGCGGGACGGTGCGGCTGTTGGGCGAGGACGCGAGCGCGCTCGGCGAGGATGCACTGGCAAGGATGCGCGGGCGCGATATTGGCATCGTGCTCCAGTCATTCCAGTTGTTGCCGACGATGACCTCGCTGGAGAATGTATCGGTGCCGTTGGAGCTGGCGCGGGTGGCGGACGCGCGCGAACGAGCCGAGGCGGAGCTGGTCGCGGTCGGGCTGGGGCACCGGCTGACTCATTATCCGGCGCAGCTGTCGGGGGGCGAGCAGCAGCGCGTGGCGATTGCGCGCGCGACGGCGCCGCGGCCTCGGTTGCTGCTGGCGGACGAGCCGACGGGCAATCTCGACCTGGCGACGGGCGGGTCGATTATCGACCTGCTGTTCGAGCGGGCGGGGGCTGCGGGGGCGGGTCTGCTGGTGATCACACATGATCCGGCGGTGGCGGCGCGGGCGGGGCGGCGGATCGAGCTGGCCGACGGCATGGCGCGTTGAACGAGGGGTTTCGTCTGGCGCGGCGCGATCTGCGCGGGGGGCTCGGTGGTCTGGGGCTGTTGTGGTGGTGCCTCGCGATTGCGGTGGCGGCGATTGCCAGCGTGTTAAGCGTCGCCTCCGCGATCGACCATACGATTGCCGGCAATGGGCGCGAACTGATCGGGGGCGATCTGGTAGTGCGCTCGGCTCAGCGCCAGGCAAGTGCGGCGGAACTGGCGGCGCTGGGCGCGATGGGGCGGGTTTCGAAGAGCGTCACGTTGCGATCGATGGTCAGCGGCGGGGCGCGGGGCGAGGCGGCGCTGGCCGAATTGAGCAGCATCGACGCAGGCTGGCCCCTGGCAGGGGCGCTCAAGCTCGCGTCGGGCGGGCGGCGGCCGCATGGGCGCGAGGCGGCGGTCGGGCGCGAGCTCGCCGAGCGGATCGGGGTTACGCGCGGGGCGACGGTGCGGATTGGCTATGTCGATTTTGCGGTGACCGGGATCATCGACAAGATGCCGGCGATGTCGGGCTTCGCGCTCGCGCCGCCGGTGCTGGTCGACGAGGCGGGGCTTGGCGCGAGCGGGCTGATGCAGCCTGGGAGCCTGGCAAGCTACAGCTATCGGTTGATCCTTGGCGCCGCGCGTGACCCAGCGGCGGTGGGCAAGGCGTTCCAGCTAAAGTTTCCCGATGGCGGCTGGTCGGTGACCGATCGCAACGACGCCGGGCAAGGCACAAGGCGATTCGTCGAGCGGGTCGGCGAGATGTTGCTGCTGGTGGCGCTGGCCGCGCTGGTGATCGGCGGCCTTGGCATTGCCAGCGCGGCGGCGGCGTTCGCGGCGTCGCGGCGGGCGACGGTGGCGACGTTGAAGCTGCTCGGCGCGGGGCGGGCGAGCCTGGCGGCGATGCTCGGGATCGAGGTCGCGCTGATCGCGGCGGCGGCGATTATCGCCGGGTTGCTGGTCGGGGCGGCGGCCCCGGCACTGGTCGCGTCGCTGGCGGCGAAGTCGCTGCCGATAGTGCCGGACGCAGCGCCGCAGTGGCGCGCGCTGGCCGAGGCGGCGGCGTTCGGGGTGCTGGTGACGGTGGCGGCGGCGTGGAGGCCATTGGCCGGGGCGGTCGATACTCGGCCGGCGAGCTTGTTGCGAGGAGATGTCGGCGGGGGGTCGCAACGGCGGCGGTGGGTCGTGCCGGTGGTGGCGCTGACCGGCGCGGCGGGGCTGGCGGTCGGGAGCGCGCAGGACTCGCGCGTTGCGGCGTTCGGGGTTGGGGCGATTGCCGTGCTGGCGGTGCTGTTCGCGGGTGTCGGCTGGGCGATCCGGCTCGCCGCGCGGCGGATGCGGCATCGCGGCGGTCCGATCGTGCGGTTGGGGATCGCGGCGCTCGACCGGCCGGGGACGGCGACGGTGCGACTGTCGGTGGCATTGGGGCTCGGGCTGGCACTGCTGGTGACGCTGGCGGCGACGGCGCAGAGCTTGCTCGCGACGATCGACGAGCAGGTGCCGGGGCGGGCCCCCGCGCTGTTCCTGATCGATATTCCGGTTGCCGAGCGGGCATCGTTCGAGGGGCTGGCGAAGCGGGCCGCGCCGGGAGCCGAGCTGCGGCTGGTGCCCTCGCTGCGCGGGCCGGTGACCGCGGTGAAGGGCGTGCCGGTGGCGGACATGAAGGATGTTCCCGAGGGGGCGTGGATTCTCAAGGGCGACCGCGGGCTGACGTTCGCCGACCGCTTGCCGCCCGGCAACCGGGTGACGGCGGGGACGTGGTGGCCGGCGGACTATCGTGGACCCCCGCTGATCAGCATCGACCAGGACGCGGCCAAGGCGCTGGGGCTCGAGGTCGGCGACACGATGACGATTGCTGTGCTCGGGCGGCCGATCGAGGCGCGGATCGCGTCGCTGCGCGAGATCGACTGGCGATCGATGGGGTTTAATTTCGCGATCATCTTTGCGCCCGGAGTGCTTGAGCAGGCGCCCTATTCGTTGATGGCGACGGTGGCGCCGGTACCGGGGCGCGGGACGGTAGAGATGGAGCGCGCGTTGGCGAGCGAGCTGCCGATGGTCAGCGTGATCCGCGTCGGCGATATCGTCGCGCAGGTCCGCGCGCTGTTGGTCGCGCTGGCGGCGGCGGTGCGGATCGCGACGGGGGTGGCGCTGCTGCTCGGGGTGATCGTGCTGGCGGGGGCGGTGGTGGCGACGAGGGCCAGCCGCGCGCGCGACCTGGTGCTGCTCAAGCTGGTCGGGGCGACCAGAGGCGAGGTGCTGGCGAGTCAGGGGATCGAGTTCGCCGTTCTTGCGCTGGTGGTGACTGCGAGCGCGCTCGCGGCGGGGCTGGGGGCGGCGTGGCTGCTGCTGGCGAAGTCGCTCGGGATCGATTTCATTCCTGATTGGAGTTCGCTGATCGGGCTTGCGGTGGGGGCGATCGCGGTAACGATCGGGGCGGCGCTGCTGGCCGCGCTGCCCGCGCTCAACGCCCGTCCCGCGACGGCTTTACGCGCGCTATAGATTTACAAGCACGAAACTCAGCACGGCAAAGGTCGTTCTTACTGCCCGAAAGGACTTGTCATGGCGAGCATTCCGAGCCTGCGCGATCTCAACGTGACGCATGATCCGGCACAGCGCGGCTATCATGCGGTGTATCGCGAGCATCAGGTCAACCACTGCCCCGACTGCGGCCGGACGCATTGGCTGATCGGGCGGGTGTCGGCCGAATGCGCCTTCTGCACGACCGCGCTGCCGCTGGCCGAGGCCAGCATGCGGTCGAACTCGTCGGCGGCGGTGATCCAGCATCGCAACCGTCCGCAGGCGGCTTGGGCGGCTTAAGTGATTAACGCTTCATCGGGCGGATTGGGACTGGCGCGTTACAGATGTCGACGCCTCCAGCCGATCGAGTGTAAAAATCGTCGTGACGATTGGCGCGCAGGCGGACGAGCCGCGCGAAGACGGCGCTTGCGGTGTCCATCACTTCAAACGCCGGACGGTCGGCGGCGGAGATGTCGCTGGCGAGGCGGGTCGCGGTGATCGGGACGTCGCTCGACCGGTCCTTGTAGAAGCCGAGCGCCTCGGTCCCTCGGGGAAGGCTGGTTAAGGCTTCGATTCCTGAAATGACGCGGCCGACGATGGCGATGTTGCGGTCGAGCGCACGTGGCGCACCACTGATGATCGCGTAGAGCTCGCCGCCGGTGCCGGTGTCGGGGGACAAGTCGCGTCCGACGCCGACGGTGGCGTAGCAGTGGGTCAAGTTGGCGCGGGTACCGTGAAGCGCCACCGGCCAGCCGGCGGCGTGGCCGACCACGGGGGCGTAGCTGTCGCGGTAGGGGAAGCGGGTGACGTGGAGGCCCTTTGCCGGGCGGTCATATTCGGCCGGGGGGCGGGCGACGATCCCGGCGGGCAGCTTGCGGTCGTCGTTGTGGCCCCACTGTGCGACATAATTGTCCTGGACGCGGTAGATCGCAGCGCCGTCCCACCAGTGGGCGCGGGCCAGTGCGTGCAAGTTGGCGACGTGAACCGGGGCGAAAGCGGGGGCGAGCTGGATGATGATGCGGGCGCCGGACTTTAGGTCGATGACGAGGAGGTCTTGCGGCGGGATCGCGCGCCAGGCGGAAGCGGTCGCGGCGGCGATGAGATCGGGCGGGGTGAGAGGTTTGGCGACTGGGCTCGCGATGGCGAGGGCGGCGAGGAGGAGGGTGCGCATGGGCGAAGCTTAGCTGCTTTCGCGGCAATGGCGAGGGCGTCAGGCAGAAGTCTCATACTAACCGACTTCGAGTGCTAATTTATTGCATATTTATGCAAATCTGTGCATAGATTGATAATGATCAAGGCCACTATCTTAGGGGCTTCCGGCTATGCCGGGGGCGAATTGCTCCGGCTCCTTGCGGGCCATCCGGGGATTCGTGCGGGGCGCTTGCTTGCTTCGTCGAGCGCGGGGCAGCCGGTGGCCGCGCTGCACCCGCATCTCGGGATCGCTTATGCCGGGCGGACATTCGAGGCGATCGGTGAGGCGCCGCTCGACGATTGCGACCTCATTTTCGCCGCCTTGCCGCATGGCGAGACGCAGAAACTGGCCGATCGCTTGATGGCGAGCGGGGCGAGAATGGTCGATCTCGGGGCTGACTTCCGGCTCGACAGCGGCGAGGATTATGCGCGCTGGTATGGCGAATCGCATCAGCGGCCCGAACTGCTGGGCGAGTTCGTCTATGGGCTACCCGAGGTCAAGCGCGAGGCGGTTCGAGGCGCGAAGTATGTCGCGGCGCCGGGGTGCTATCCGACCGCGGCTACGCTGGCGCTTCGGCCACTGATTGAGGCGGGGATTGCGTCGCGCGACGGGCTGATTATCGATGCCGTGTCAGGGGTCAGCGGGGCCGGGCGGGCGGCGAGCGCGGGGAGCCATTATTGCTCGGTCGAAGGGTCGATGCGGGCCTATGGATTGCTTGGGCATCGGCATACTGCCGAGATGAAGATGATGCTGGGGGGGGAGCCGGTGTTCACGCCGCATCTCGCGCCGTTGAGCCGGGGAATCCTGGCGACATGTTATGCGAAGGCGACGGGGCCATGCGATCCGCTGGCGGTGTTGCGCGAGGCTTATGCCGATGAGCCATTCGTGTGCGTGACCGAGGCAGTCCCCGAGACCAAGTGGGCGAGCGGATCGAACGCGGCGTTCGTGACCGCGCGCTACGAGGAGCGGACGGGGATGATCGTCGCGGTCACGGCGATCGACAATCTGGGGAAGGGTGCGGCGGGTCAGATGATCCAGTGCGCCAATCTGATGCTCGGGCTCGACGAGGGTGCCGGGTTGTCTAACTGCGGAGTTTATCCATGAGTTTTCGACAATGAGTGTTACCGCCCCCAAGGGGTTCATCGCCGCCGGAATGCATGCCGGGGTCAAGGCGTCGAAGCTCGATTTCGCGCTGCTGGTGACCGACGATGGCAAGCCGGTGCCGTGCGCGGCGGTGTTCACGCAGAACAAGTATCGCGCGCCCCCGGTCGAGGCGTGCGTCGAGCGGTTGGCGGCAAGCGGCGGGATGGCGGCGGGGGTTGTCGTCAACTCGGGCAATGCCAATGCCGGGACGGGCGCACCTGGGCGGGCCGAGGCCGAGGCGATGGCACGCGCGGCGGCGGAGGCGGTCGGGTGCGATCCGGGCGCGATGCTGGTCTGCTCGACCGGGCTGATCGGGGTTCCCTTGCCGATCGGGAAGTTGCTCGACGCGACGCCTAAGCTGGCCGCGTCGCTGGCCGATTATGGTGGGCATTGGGCGGCGATAGCGATCCTGACGACCGACACTCGGCCAAAGGAGGTGCTGGTCGAGCGCGACGGGTGGAGTGTCGGCGGGATGGCCAAAGGGTGCGGGATGCTGGCGCCGAACATGGCGACGATGCTGGCGTTTTTGACGACCGATGCCGAGGTCGAGCGGGGGGTGTTGCAGGACATTCTCTCGCGCGCGGCCAATGCGAGCTTCAACTGCCTGATCACCGATGGAGCGACCTCGACCAACGATACGGCGATGCTGTTCGCGAGCGGGCGCGCAGGGGTGCCGGGGGATGTGGCGGCGTTCGAGGATGCGGTGTTCGAGGTGTGTGAATCGTTGATGCTGCAGATGGCGCGCGATGCCGAGGGGATGACCAAGCTGGCGATCATTCGCGTCACCGGCGCGGCGTCTGACGAGGATGCCAAGCTCGCCGCGCGAGGGATTGCGGGGAATCAGTTGATCAAGTGCAGCTGGTATGGCGCCGACGCTTATTGGGGGCGGCTGTTGTCGGCTGCGGGGTCGAGCGGGGCGGGGTTTGAGAGCGCGAAATCGTCGGTCTCCTATGGCGGGATCATGGTCGCCGATGGCGGGGTCGAGATCGCGCACATTCGGGAGGTGGTCGCGGCGCACATGGCGTTGCCGACGATCGACATCGTCGTCGACCTGGGGCTGGGAACCGGCGCGAGCCGGGCGATCGGGGTCGACCTTGGCCCCGGCTACATCAAAGAAAATAGCCTGACCTCATGATCATGACCCCCAACGAGACCGCCGCGCTGCTGATCCAGGCGCTGCCCTATATCCGGCGCTACGTCGGCAAGACGATGGTCGTGAAGGTCGGGGGGTTACCGATGACTGATCCGGCGCGCGCACGCAGTTTGGCGAAGGACGTGCTGCTGCTCCACTCTGTCGGGATCCGGCCGGTGCTGGTCCATGGCGGGGGGCCGCAGATCGATGCTCAGATGAAGCGCGCCGGGCTGGTGCCCGAGTTTCGCGATGGGCTGCGGGTGACCGACGCCGAGACGCTCGACATCGTGCGGATGGTGCTGGTCGGCAAGATCAACCGCGAGCTGGTGTCGGCGGTCAATGTGCTGGAGCCGGTCGCGGTTGGGGTGGCGGGCGAGGACGGGCGGCTGCTCGAGGTCGAGCAGGCCGATCCGGCGCTGGGGTTTGTCGGGCGGGTGACCAATGTCCGCGCGGGGCTGCTCCACGCGCTGCTCGACGACGGCCTGATCCCGATCGTGTCGACGGTCGGGGCGGACCCGGCGGGGCAGGCGTATAACGTCAATGCCGACGATGCGGCGCGCGCGATCGCGGTCGCAATGGGGGCGGAGAAGATTCTATATCTGACGGGGACGCCGGGACTGCTCGCCGACCCCGCCGATCCGTCGAGCCTGATCGCCGAGCTGACCGCCGACGAGGCGCGCCGCGCGATTGCCGATGCCAGCGTGACGGGCGGAATGATCCCTAAGCTGATCGCCTGCGCAGAGGCGGTCGACGGCGGGGTGGGGAGCGCGGTAATGCTCGACGGGCGCGCCGAGCACAGCCTGCTCATCGAGCTGTTCACCGACCAGGGCATTGGCACGATGGTCTGCGCGGCCGTCAAGCGGCCACTTGGGATTTGCTCCCCGGGAGCGCGATGAGCGTCAGGGACCAGCGACGAACGCTGATCGGCGACTGGCTGCGTGGCGGCGGAGTCGGCGGGCAGGAGGCACTGGCGGCGCGGCTCGGCGAGGCGGGGTTCGCCGCGACCCAGGCGACTGTGTCGCGCGATCTCGAGGCGCTGGGCGCGGTCAAGGTGCGACGCGACGGAGCGGTGCGCTATGTGCTGGCGGAGAGTTTCGGCGGGGGTGGGTCGCCAAGGCTTGGCGCGATGCTGGCGCAATGGGTGGTTTCGATGCAACCCGCCGGAGCATTGCTGGTGCTCAGGACGCCTCCCGGCTCGGCCAACATCGTCGCGCATGCAATCGACCAGGCAGGGCTCGACGAGGTTGCCGGGACGATCGCGGGGGACGATACGATCTTCGTCGCGCTCGCCGACGGGGTGTCGCCGGCCGGAGCCGCGGCGATGTTTCGCACGTTGCGGGCGCAAGGGTGATGGAGGACGCGATGCGACGAGTTTTGGTGTTGGCGACGATGATCGCGTTGCTGAGCGCGTGCGGGCCGTCGGCGCCGCCGGCGCCCAAGCCCGAGATCAAGGTGCGCGGCGAGGCGCAGAAGCAGCTCGCGGCGGCGAGCGAGCTCGACCGTTCGATCGGGCTCAAGCGGGCGATCTATGATTCGGACAATGTCTGCCGCCGGATGATCGGGTCGCGCTTTCTGGCCGATTACAAGAATATGGCGGCGTGGCAGGCCGATTGCGACGATGGACGCAGCTGGGCGATCTTCATCGCGCCCGAGGGCAGCGTGCAGGTCCGGCCGTGCGCCGACGAGAAACAGCTCAAACTGCCCGAATGCACCGCACCGACGGTGGACAAGGCGGCGGGCGGGCACAAGAAAACGGCGGGCACGAAGCCTGCCGTCTGAAGGCTCACGTCAGCGCGGGGTCAGTCGCACTTGCGGGTCTCGTTATAGTCGCCGGCGGCGGTCTTTTCCTTGATCGTGGTGCACTGGCCCTGGCGCATTTTCTCGCGCCAGCTGCCGTCCGAATTGGTGACGCGATTGCTCTTGGGGACGCGCTTGCCGTCACGCAGCTCGTAGTTGAAGCTCTTGGGCACCGAGGAGGCGGGGCCGCTCGTCTGGACGATGGCGTTGGCCGAGCCGGCCACGAACAGCGCCAGCACAGCCCCCGTCACCCACTCGATTCGACTGATATTGCGCATCGCAAATCTCCTTGCTTCTCGAACTATATAGTCAGGAGTGAACCGGCAATGAAGACGAACCGTTCGAAAATTGCGACAAAAGGGAAAATTCGGACGCATTATCACAGCCGGTTATCCCATATTTACCCTTCGTCAGCCAGACATGCTCCTGCAGTTCGCCGGCAATCATCGCCGCTCCATATTGGAGTTTCGCCGGATAGCCGCGGCGCGACAGCATCCGTGCAGCTGCTATCCCATCCTCCATGCACTTCGCCCGCCACTGCCCACGCCGCGCCACCGCGGTGGCTGCTCGACCGGGCCGGGTTCGACGTGCGGGGCGAAGATCTGTGCGCGATGCGGATCGATGGTGCGGGGCGGCCGGTCGTCTATCGCGGCATTCCCCGTCTCAAATTGTGGGAGGCGTCGCTGGCGTTGCTCGAGCGGTCGAGCGAGGCGCTCGAGAAGGTCGCCAGTGACATTAACAAGTTTCACGTGCCGCCGGATTCGGTGGATGACCTCAGCGACCTTGCACCGCTTCTCGTCGAGCGGCTCTATCTGCTCGATCGCCGCGACGAGGCCGATGGCGCGTTGTTCGTCCCGGTGGCGGGGGTCGCGGCGGCCGGAATCGTACTCGACAATAGTTTTCGCTGGAACATCGGCCAGTCGGTCGCGGGGCGCGATTCGCGGGCGCAGTTCGATCAGGCGCTGGCGACCGCACGGGGAGCGGCGGTGTTTCGCCTCGCCCGGCGGGGGGGGAGAGAATTATGTGCGGGAAGAGGCTGGCGAGGTCGCGGCGCATCTGACGAACAGCGTGGCGGACGACGGGATCGGGTCGGAGCGGCGCGAGTCGTGGTCGAACAGCGGGCCGGATAGCGTGGGGCTGTCGGCGACCGGGTCGAGCAGGGCCGTCGCGCTGCTGTCCTCGACGCGGTAATGGGCGTGGACGATGGCGAGGAAGCCACCGAGGCGGAGCCGTTGGGCGAGGGCGCAAATCGCGGCGTCGAAGCGGGCGAACGGGTAGGACGACGAAAGGTCGGTGATGCCGTGGTCGATGACTCGGTGGGGTTCGCGCTGGAGCACGGCGAGCGCGAGCACGGCGTCGAACTGCCCGTCGGGGAGGCGTGCGACGATGTGGGTCAGCGGGTCGTTGGCGGTGCGACGCGTGGCGATGCGGCGGGCGCGGGGGTTGATCTCGACCCCGGTCAGGCGCGCGGCGGGGAGGAGGCGGCGGAGCGAGAGGAGTTCCTCGCCGGTCGAACAGCCGAACGAGAGGATCTCGGCGTCGCGCGGAAGGTGGCGGGCGAGACCGGAGAAGAGTTCAGGGTAGCGGTCTTCGGCGGTCGTCGTCGCGGACTCGTGGACGGCAAGCGGGTATCGCAGCCGGGTCCAGACGACCGAACGCCCGGTCGAGCTGGTGAGCGACCGGGCGAGTCGAGTGGCCGATGAGAGAAGGTCGCCGATGTCAGCGACCTCGCAGGCTTAGCCCTGCCTCGCTTTGAAGCGGCGATTCGTCTTGTTGATGACGTAAGTGCGGCCACGGCGGCGAATCACCCGGCAATCGCGGTGGCGCGACTTGAGCGACTTCAGGGAATTGCGGATCTTCATGGCCGGGAACGCCTGCTTGAGTGGTCGAATTGAGATGGGTTCGGTCGAAACCGAAGCAGTCCCCTAGGCGGGAGCCGCGTTTGCGTCAAGGCGCGAGCGGCGTCGCGCGGGGTTGATTGGGGGCAAACCGGTCGCCGAAATAGTCGTGCGCAACCCAGCGTGGGCGGTCGGGCGCGTCGGCCAAAGCGCGGGCGATGCCATAGTTGAGCATGCCGTAGCGGGCCAGCGCGCGCCACTGGATCGGCTGCGACAGATCGTCGGCGGGCGAATGGTAGACATGTGCAAGGAAGTGCTTCCACACCGCTTCGCCGCCATTGGCGTAGCCGGTCATCAGGAGGATCGCGGGCACGCCCTTCTGGACGAAGCGGTAATGGTCGGAGCGGACGAAGATCGTCTCCTGCGGCATCGGGTCGGGCGCGACACGGATGCCCATTGCGGAGCCGGCTTGGGCGACGGTGCGGGCGACGGTCGAGTGGTCGGCGCCGAACGCGATGACGTCAGTGAAGTCGTAGAGCGGGAGCGGCATGTCGAGATCGACGACGCTGACGATGGAGGAGAGCGGGACGGTCGGGTGCTCGGCAAAATAGCTCGCGCCGAGGAGGCCCTTTTCCTCGCCGGTGTTGGCGATGAACAGGATCGATCGCGCCGGGCGGTGACCGCTGGCAACGAACTCGCGCGCCGCCTCGAGCATGGTCGCGACCCCGGCGGCATTGTCGAGCGCGCCATTGTAGATGCGGTCCTCGCCGGGCTTGGCGTCGGATTTGATCCCGAGGTGGTCGAGGTGGGCCATGAGGACGACGTTCTCGGTCGCGCGGCGGGGGTCGGCGCCGGGGAGGCGGGCAATGACTTCGGGACTGGTGAAATCGGTCCAGATGGTGTCGGCGACGAGCGACAGCCGCCCGCCAAGCGGAAAGCCGCGGGGGCTGGTAGTGGCGGCCTCGCTGCGCAGGCTGGCGAGGGATTTGGGGGAGCCGTCGAACAGCTTGGCTTGCCACGCTTTCGACAGGCTGAGCGAAGCGCGTAGCTTGCTCGCGTCGCTGCCGTCGGTGGCGACCCAGTTGGTCGTGGTGCGGCTGGCTTCAGTGGCGACGTTGCTCTCCCGCCGGCCTTCGCCGCCGACTTCGATCAAGCCGATTGCGCCGTGGGCGGCGGCGGTCTCGGTCTTGGCTGACGAGAGGTGAGCGGCGACTTCGCTCGGCAAGGCGCGCGGGGTGCCGGCGAGCGACACGACGATCGCGCCCTTGGTGTCGAGGCCGCGATAGTCGTCGAGGCCGAGCGGCGGCTCGTCAAGGCCGTAGCCTACGAAGACGAGGGGAGCGTCGATCGCGCGGTGGCGTTCGGTGAGGCTAGGGCGGAGGGCGACGTCGCGCGCCCAAGCGAGCGTCTGGCGCTGGCCGTTGAGGGTGAGGGTGATGACGGGGGACGACTGAACGGTGGTCGCGCGGCGGAGCGGAACTTGCTGGAACCAGCTGCCCGCGGAGCCGCCCGGCTCGAGCCCCATCTCGCGGAAGCGGCTGGCAACATATTGAGCGGCAATTTCGAGCCCGCGCGAGCCGGTATCACGGCCTTCGAGGCGGTCGTCGGCGAGGAACTCGACATGGGAGCGCACGCTGTTGGCGGCGATTTGCTCGGCCGGGGTCATCGGCGGCTGTGGCGGCGCTGCGCCGAGGGAAACCAAGGCGGCGGCAAGGGTGGTCGCGAGGCGAGCGATCAAGTGGGAATTCCGTCGGCCAGTTTGCGCTCCCATGCGAGCGCATCGGAGATGATCTGGTGGATATCGGCGTGGGCCGGGGTCCAGTCCAAGGTTTCGACCAGCGCGCGGTTGGACGCGACGAGCTGCGGCGGATCGCCGGGGCGGCGGGCCCCGATGACGCGCGGGACCTTGCGCTGGACAACGACATCGAGCGCGTCGAGCACTTCGATGACGCTAAGCCCCTTGCCGTAGCCGCAGTTGAGGAGGAGGTTTTCGTGCGGGCGCTCGATCAGCTTCTCGAGCGCGGCGACGTGCGCGGCGGCGAGGTCGGAGACGTGGATATAGTCGCGCACGCAGCTCCCGTCGGGGGTCGGGTAGTCGGTCCCGAACACGTCGACATGCGGGCGCTTGCCGAGCGCTGTTTCGGTAGCGATCTTGACGATGTGGGTCGAGGTCTTGCCGATCTGCCCGGCGCGCAACGCGGGGTCCGCGCCGGCGACGTTGAAGTAGCGCAGCGCCGCATAGTTGAAATCATGAACCCGCGCGGCGTCGGCGAGCATCTGCTCGGTCATCCACTTGGACACGCCATAGGGATTGATCGGGAATTTCGGATCGCCCTCCTCGATCGGCAGCCGCTCGGGCGCGCCATAGATGGCGGCGGTCGAGGAGAAGACGATGTGGCGGATAGCGGCAGCGACGGCTTGCTCGAGCAGGATCAGAGACGCCTGGGTGTTGTTGCGATAATATTTGAGCGGGTCGGTGACCGATTCGGCGACCAGCATCGATCCGGCGAAGTGCATGATCGCGCCGATGCTGTGGTCGAGCAAGAGGGCGGCGACGAGCGGGCGGTCGGCGATCGAGCCCTTGATGTAGGGCACGCCTTGGGGAACCAGCACTCCGGTCGAATTGCTCTCGTCGTCGAGCACGACCACCGGCCAGCCGGCGTCGAGGAGGGCGAGGACGGCGTGGCTGCCGATATAGCCGCCGCCACCGGTGACGAGGACGGGAAGGTTGGCGGTCATGGATGTCCCTTGCGCGAAATAAGGGGTGTGCGCGACCCCAACTGCTCAATGCGCCCCTCCGTTTGCGGGTTCCCAGCGCGCGCGCGACTGATTATCACGCGCTCGATTTCGTGCATTTTTGGGAAGATAGATGACGATCAGCATTTCGAGCGCGTTTGACGCGGGCAATATTCGCGTCGTCGGGATCGACGGTGACACGGCGACACTGGAGATCGTCAAGGATCACTTGAGCGACTTTTACCAGTGGTTCCACTTTCGCCTGGCGGGATCGGGCGGGCGCGAGGTGACGCTGAAGATCGTCAACGCCGGGGGATCGGCCTACCCTAATGGCTGGCCCGACTATCGCGCCTGCGTGTCGATGGACCGCGAGGACTGGGTTCGGGTCGACGATACGAGCTTTGAGGGCGGCACGCTGACGATCCACTTCACGCCCGAGACCGACCTCGTCTGGGTGGCCTATTTCGCGCCTTATTCGATGGAGCGCCACCATGATTTGGTGTCGACCGTCGCGGCATTGCCGGGGGTCAAGTATCGCTCGTTGGGGGTCTCGCTCGACGGGCAGGACATCGATTGCCTGACGATCGGCGAGGGCGACATGACGGTGTGGCTCTATGCCCGCCAGCATCCCGGCGAGACGATGGCCGAATGGTGGATGGAAGGCGCGCTGGAAAAGCTGACCGATTCCGACGATCCGGTCGCGCGCATACTGCGGCGCGAATGCACTTTCCATGTCGTTCCCAACATGAACCCCGATGGGTCGCGGCGCGGACATTTGCGGACCAATGCGGCGGGGGTGAACCTTAACCGCGAATGGCATGCGCCGACCGCCGAGCGCAGCCCCGAAGTGCTGTGCGTGCGCAATGCGATGGACGAGGACAAGCCGCACTTCGCGATGGATATCCACGGCGACGAGGCGATCCCGGCGAACTTTCTGGCCGGGTTCGAGGGCATTCCTTCGCTGACGGAATCGCAGTCGAAGCTGTTCGCGCTGTTCTCGGACACGCTGCAGCGCATTTCGCCCGATTTCCAGACGCGGCAAGGATATGAGGTCTCGCCTCCGGGCAAGGCCAACATGTCGATGTCGACCACCCAGTTGGCCGAGCGCTTCGGCTGCGTGTCGATTACGCTGGAGATGCCGTTCAAGGATAATATCGACCTGCCCGACGAGGTCTATGGGTGGAGCCCCGAGCGCTCGAAATATCTCGCGGGGGCGTGCCTCGACGCGCTCCACGCGATCCTGCCCGAGCTGAAGGGCAAGTAATGCCGACACTGGTCCTGCTGCGCCACGGCCAGTCAGTGTGGAACCTGGAAAACCGCTTTACCGGCTGGTGGGATGTTGATCTCACCGAGCTGGGGGTCGAGGAGGCGCACGCGGCGGGGAGGATGCTGCGCAACAAGGGGTATGACCTCGATCGCTGCTTCACCTCGGTGCAGACGCGCGCGATCCGGACGCTCAACATGGTGCTTTGGGAGATGGGGCGGTCGTGGCTGCCGGTAGCCAAGGCGTGGGAGCTCAACGAGCGGCATTATGGCGCGCTAACCGGGCTCAACAAGGCCGAGACGGTGGCAAAGGTCGGCGAGGAACAGGTCAGGATCTGGCGCCGATCGTTCGACGTGCCACCACCCGAGCTTGAGGCGGGGAGCGAGTATGACGTCGCGAGTGATCGCCGTTATGCCGGGATCGCGGTGCCAAGGACCGAGAGTCTTAAGAACACGATTGCGCGCGTGCTGCCCTATTTCGAGAATCATATCGCGCCGGCGCTGCTGGGGGGGGAGCGGGTGATCGTCGCGGCGCACGGCAATTCGCTTCGCGCGCTGGAGAAATATTTGTCGCAGATCGCCGACGAGGACATCGTGAACCTCGAGATCCCGACAGGCCAGCCGATCGTCTATGATCTGGGCGACGATTTTTCCGTCAAGGACCGTTACTACCTGAGCGAACGCTAGAAGCTTTTGTTGGAAGCACCGTTCTTCGCAGCTAATTACGCTGCTGCTTTACCCTGATACATTGCAGCATCGGCGCGGGCGAGGATGGCGCAAGGGGTGTCGTCGGCTTCGATCAGGGTAAAGCCGATCGCGACAGACAGCGGGACGGGCTTGCCGTCGATGAAGAATTCCTCGTCGGCGATCGTCTCGACCAGCCGTTCGGCGGTCTCGAGCGCGATCGTTTCATCGGCATGGTCGAGCACGACCCCGAACTCGTCGCCACCCAATCGTCCGACGGTATCCGATTTGCGCACCCCGCGCGACAGCAAGGCGGCGACGTGGATCAGCGCGGCGTCGCCGGCGGGATGGCCGAAGCAGTCGTTGAGCATCTTCAATCCGTCGAGATCGACGAACAGCACAGCGGCGGGGTCGCGGTAGCGCTTGAACCGGGCGACGGTCAGCTCGAGCTGGCGCAAGAAACCACGGCGATTGGGCACCGGTACGAGGCTGTCGCAATGCGCCAGCCGGTCGAGGTCGAGGCAACGCTGTTCGAGCTCGGCGATGCGGCCGCGAAGCTCGGCGAGCTCGGCCTCGCGATCCCCTTGGTTCAGTACCTCATGCACGCTGTCGGCCCCCTGCCTCACGGTCGAGCAGAAGATTGCATAACCCAGATTAAAACAATGGGAAACTTACTCTTCATGACTGTCCCGCATTGCGCCACCTGTTTCTCGTGCCTAAACCCCCCGTTCCACAGGGGAGCTGGCTTCGACCATGAGCGCTGACGAGATCATGGTCGGGATCATCATGGGCAGTCGTTCCGACTGGGATACGATGCGCCATGCCGCAGGAATGCTCGACGAGCTGAAAATTTCGCACGAGCGGCGGGTTGTGTCGGCGCATCGCACGCCGCGGCGGCTTTACGACTATGCCAGCGGCGTGACGGCGCGCGGGATCAAGATCATCATCGCCGGGGCCGGCGGCGCGGCGCATCTGCCGGGGATGGCCGCGGCGATGACTCGGTTGCCGGTGCTCGGCGTGCCGATCGAATCAAAGGCGTTGAACGGTATGGATAGCTTGCTGTCGATCGTCCAGATGCCGGCTGGAGTGCCGGTGGGCACGCTGGCGATCGGCAAGGCCGGGGCGATCAACGCGGCGCTGTTGGCGGCGGCGATCCTCGCCCTGTCGGACCCGCAGCTGGCGGGCCGGCTGGAGTCGTGGCGCGCGGCGCAGACCGACGCGGTGGGCGACGATCCGGAATGATCGTGTCACGATGAAGATTGGGCCGGGCGGAACGATCGGGATCATCGGCGGGGGCCAGCTTGGCCGGATGGTCGCGCTCGCCGCGGCACCGCTGGGGTACAAGGTGCACATCTTCGACCCCGACGAAGCGCCGTGCGCCGCCGATGTCGCGGCGGCTTTTACGCGGGCGGCGTTCGACGATGCCGCGGCGCTGGCGCGATTCGCGGCGGCAGTGGATGTCGTCACTTACGAGTTCGAGAATCTCGGGGTGCCGCCGCTCGAAGCGCTGGGCGACAAGCTCCGCCCCGGGACGCATTCGCTTGCCATCGCACAGGATCGGGCAGCCGAAAAGCGGTTCATCGCGGCGAATGGCGCGCGGGTCGCGCCGTGGTGCGAGATCGATGGCGCCGAGGATGTCGCGGCGGCGGTCGCAGAGTTGGGGCTGCCGATCGTGCTCAAGAGCCGGCGGCTCGGTTATGACGGGAAGGGCCAGGCTTGGGTGCGCAGCGCCGAGGAGGCGAGCGCGGCGTGGGACGCGATCGGGCGGCAGCCGGCGGTGGCCGAGGCGGCGGTCGACTATCGCGCCGAGTTTTCGGTGCTTCTGGCGCGGACGGCGGACGGTGAGGTGGCCGGCTGGGACGTGCCGCGCAATAGTCACGAGGGTGGGATCCTGCGACGGTCCGACGTGCCGTCCGGGATCGGGGAGACCGAGAAGGCAATCGGGACCGCACGCAGGCTGGCCGAGGGGCTTGGTCATGTCGGGGTCATGACGGTCGAGTTTTTCGACACGTCCGAGGGACCGATCGTCAATGAAATCGCGCCGCGGGTGCATAATAGCGGGCACTGGACGATCGAGGGTTCCGAAACTTCGCAGTTCGAGCAGCATGTCCGCGCGATCTGCGGCTTGCCGCTCGGGCCGACCGGGCTGACCGGGCGGAGCGTGTCGATGGATAATTTGCTGGGCCACGAGATCGACCGCTGGGCCGAACTTCTTGCCGAGCCGGGAGCGCACCTGCACCTTTACGGAAAGGGCGCCGCCCGGCCAGGGCGCAAGATGGGGCATGTCACGCGGGTGACGCGCTAGGCGCCACCCCGCGACGGTGCGCTACTTTGCTTCCAACACCTCGATCGGTAGGCCGGTCTTCTCGAGCTGCGGGCGGACCTTGGCGGCGTCGCCGACGACCACCCAGGTGAAGCCGTTGGGGGCAACCGCGCCGCGGATCGCTTGGTCGAGACCCGCCGCGGTTTGCGCACGCAGCTTGGCGGGGAGGCGGACGTAATAGTCGTCGGGACGGCCGAGCAGGTCGTTGTTGATCATCGCCGAAAGCAGCGCGCCGCTGGTCTCGAACTGGCCCGGTAACTCGTTGATGCTGTTGGTGACGGTACGGTCGAGTTCCTCGGGGGTGACGCCCTTGGCGCCGAGGAATTCGCCGATGTCGCCATTGAGCGCGGCGAGTGATTCGCCGGTGCGGTCGGCCTGGACGGGCGCGGAGACGGCATAGGCCGCGCCGTGGGCAAGATATTGCGGCCGGCCGCTGACGCCGTAGGACCAGCCCTTGGACTCGCGCAAGTCCATGTTGAGGCGGGCGAGGAAGTTGCCGCCGAGCGCGTCATTGGCGGTGCTGAGCGCAATTGTGTCGCCGCGCGGATCGATCGGTAGCAGTTGGCCGCCGAGGATCGTCGATTGCGGCGCACCGGGGCGATCGACGAGCAGGATGCGCGACGCGGTCGGGCGGGCCGGCGGGGCAGAGAAATTCTTCACGCCGCGCGCAACCGCCGGAGCGACCCATGTGCCGAAACGCGCCTCGAGGAGCGGCTTGATCTCCGACAAGGGACGATCCGAGACGATGAAGATCTTCGCATTGTCGGGGCGCAGCCAGCGCTGCTGGAAACCGGCGAGGTCGTCGCGCGTGAACTTGGCGATCGCGGCGGGGTCGCCGCCCGATGGGCCGCCATAGGGGTGGTTGGGACCGTAAAGCGCGACCGGGAGCACGCGCTGGGCGACCCGCGTCGGGTCCTTAAGCGTCTGGGCGATGCCCGTCAGCGACTGGACGCGGACGCGGTCGATCTCGGCGGGGGCGAAGGCGGGCCGCTCGACGATGTCGGCGAGCAGGTCGAGGCTCGGTGCGAGGTTGGGGGTCAAGGCCGAGATCGTCACGGTCGATCGGTCAGCGGTGTTGCCCGCGCTGATGTCGGCGCCGAGCCGCTCTTCGTTTTCCGCTATCTGCTGCGCGGTGCTGCTCGTGGTGCCTTCTTCCAGCAACCCCATGGTTAGGCCAGCCAGTCCCCGCTGGTTGGGGCCATCGGCCGAATTGCCGGCGTCGAATGCCAGTGCCAGTTGAGTCAGCGGGGCGGCGGTGCGCTGCGCATAATCGACTGCGATGCCGTTCGACAGGCGCGCGTGGGCGATCGTCGGCCATTGCAGCGCGGCAAGCTGACCGACAGTCGGAAGCGTTCGCGTCGGCTTGGCAAGGGTGTCATCGACCTTGGGCGCTTTCGAGACGGCGACCTTGGTTTCGGTGTACGCCTCGCGCTTTCCGGGCGAGAGGGTGATCGTCAGCGGCGGGCGGGTCAGCCACTGCTGCATCGCTGCGCGGACGCTCGCCGGCGTGACCGCGGCATAGGCGGCCAGGGTGCGCTTGTAGAAGTCGCTGTTGGCGGCATAGGTCTGGCCCTCGGCGAGAGTGACCGCCTTGCCGCCGAACCCACCGACCTGCTCGAGCGCGCGGATGCGGCCGGCGACCTCGGCGGTGACCGCACGCTGCACTTCGTCGGCGGTGGGCCCCTTGGCGATAAGCTCGGCCATGATTGCATCGGCGCGCGCGGCGACCACCTGCGGATCGGTGCCGGGCTTGGCGTAGACCTGCGCGCTGAAGATGCCTGCGCGATGCAGTGGGTTGTAGCCCGCGCTGACGTTGATCGCGCTCTTTTCCTCGCGAACGAGGATGCGCTCGAGGCGCGAACTGGCGAGGCCGCCGAGGATCGACCCGCCGACATCGAGCGAGGCCATCTGCGGCGACAGCAACCCGGGCACCGCCCAGTTGCGCGAGATGATGGTGAAGGCGAGCGCGTCTTTCAACGCGATTTTCTTCGGTGCGGAAAGCGTCGGCACCGAGGCCATCGCCGGGTGATTGACCGGACCGCGCGCGATGCTGCTGAAATAGCGCTCGACCAGCGGGCGTGCCTGCCCTGCGGTGGTGTCGCCGGCGATCACCAGCACGGCGTTGTTGGGGCCGTACTTGTCACGGAACCACTGCTTGACGTCGGCGAGGCTCGCGGCGTCGAGGTCGGTCATCGAGCCGATCACGGTGTGGTGATAGGGGTGGCCGGCAGGGAAGAGATTTTCGAATAGCGCGTACTGGCTGAGGCCCCCGGGGCGGCTGTCGTTCTGGCGCTTCTCGTTCTGGACGACGCTGCGCTGGTTATCGAGCACGCCCTGGGTGACCGCGCCCAGCATGTGGCCCATGCGGTCGCTTTCCATGAACAGCACGCGGGCGAGCGCACCGGCGGGGGCGGTCTCGAAGTAAT
>JANMWM010000066.1:0-23238 GCA_031394005.1 Sphingomonas sp. | reverse complement strand
GAAGACCGCCGCCGATTATGGCGTGGACACCACGCCGCGGCTCGAGACGCTCAAGGTTGTCGAACCGTCGAAGCGCCAGGCCGGGATCAAGGTCGGCTCGGTCGACGAACTGGTCGCGAAACTGAAGAGCATGGGAGTGGTCGCATGAAGACGCTGGTGCTGGTTGAACATGATGGAACGATCGTCAAGGATCCGACGCTTCCCGCCGTCACCGCTGCATCGCAGATGGGCGAAGTCCATCTGCTCGTGATCGGGTCGAACGTCGGCGCGGTCGCCGAGGCTGCAGCGAAGATCGCGGGCGTGGTGAAGGTTCATGTCGCCGACGCGCCAGGGTTGGAACATCCACTCGCCGAGTCGCTTGCCCCGATCGCGGTGCGGCTGATGGCCGACCATGACGCGTTCGTGGTGCCGTCGACGACCACTGGACGCAACGTTGCGCCGCGCGTCGCTGCGCTACTCGACGTGATGCAGCTCAGCGACATTACTTCGGTCGAGAGCGATGGCAGCTTCACCCGGCCAATCTACGCCGGCAACGCGATCGCGACGGTCCGGTCGAAGGATACCAAGCTGGTCGTCACGGTGCGCGGGACGGCGTTCGAGAAGGCGGCGACTGACGGCGGCAGCGGCACTATTGAGGCGGTCGACGGGTCGGGCGATCTGGGCAAATCGAAGTTCGTGTCGGCCGAGATCGCCAAGTCCGAGCGGCCCGAGCTGACCTCGGCCAAGATCATCGTCTCGGGTGGACGCGCGCTTGGCTCATCGGAGCAATTCCACGGCCTGATCGATCCGCTCGCCGACAAGCTCGGTGCCGGCGTCGGGGCAAGCCGTGCCGCGGTCGATGCGGGCTATGCGCCGAACGATTACCAGGTCGGCCAGACGGGCAAGATCGTCGCCCCCGAAGTCTATCTCGCGATCGGCATCTCGGGCGCGATCCAGCACCTTGCGGGGATGAAAGACAGCAAGGTCATCATCGCCATCAACAAGGACGAAGACGCCCCGATCTTCCAGGTCGCCGACATCGGCCTGGTCGGTGATTTGTTCAAAATCGTGCCCGAACTCACGGAGAAGCTGCCAGGCTAGCGCTCTGGCGACTCGTCGCAGGCGAAGAGTTTGCTGGCTTCGAGTTCGTCTTCAGGGAGGCATGCTTCGGCGGCCGCGCAGCGGAGGACGAAAAAGCCGGCCACGCCTGACAGGAGCGAGCCCGCGAGCGTGCCGAGTTTGGCGGCGTCGATCGCTTGCGGATTGTCGGGGAAGGCCAGCGCGCCGATGAACAGGCTCATGGTGAAGCCGATGCCGCACAGCAGCCCGGCGCCGTAGAGCTGGGCGTTGGTGGTGCCGGCGGGGCGCGGGGTGAGGGTGGTGCTCACGGCTAGCCAGATGGCGCCGGCGATGCCCAGCTGCTTGCCGATGAAGAGGCCTAGCGCAACGGCGATCGGGAGGGGCTGGGCGAGCTGGGCGAGGCTGCCGAGCGTGACGCCGGCGCTGACGAGGCCGAACAGCGGGACGACGCCGAACATTACCCAGGGGTGGATCGCGTGCTCGAGCCGGCGGAGGGGGGATTTGCCGCGTGCGTCGCGGATCGGGATGGTCAGCGCGGCGAGCACGCCGGCGACGGTGGGGTGGATTCCGCTGGCCAGCATCGCCAGCCATAATAGTGCGAAACCAATGAGATAGGGAGTTAATCGCCGCACCCCGGACAGGCTCATTCCGGCCATCGCGGCGAAGATCGCGAGCGCGGCGCCGAGCGCCATGACGTCAAGCCCGCGGGTATAGGCGAGCGCGATGATGATCACCGCGCCGATGTCGTCGACGATCGCGATAGTGACGAGGAGCAGCTTGAGCGAAGGCGGGGCGCGACTGCCGAGGAGCGCAAGGATGCCAACCGCGAAGGCGATGTCGGTCGCGGCGGGGATCGCCCAGCCACTGCGTAGGTCGGGCACTCCGCGAGTGACGGCGAGGTAAACCAAGGCGGGGACAATCATCCCTGCTGCGGCCGCGATGATCGGCAGGCGGCGGGATTCAGGGCTGGCGAGACGGCCTTCGAGCCACTCGCGCTTCACTTCGAGCCCGACGAGCAGGAAGAACAAGGCCATCGCCCCGTCGGCAATTGCGGCGTGAAACGAGGCCTGACCGAGGCGCTGGCCAAGGAGCGTCATGGCGGGGCCGACTTTGGTTGTTATCATTGCATGCCATGGTCCCGACCAGGGTGAATTGGCGATCAGCAGCGCGATAATGGCACTCACGATGAGTAATTGCCCCGCGCGGCGGTCGGTGGTGGCGGTGTCGGACACTTGGTGGACATAGCCAGTGGTGGGCGCGCGGAACAGTGAAACCGACCCCTCTTTATCCGCGCCGCGATGGGCCTACATTGGAGCCAACCGGCGCTGGCATCGTTCCCCTGCCGCGCCCTGTTACATTTGAAGCGGAGAAATGAATGGCCGACGTCGACACGCAGGCCCGCCGCCTGCAGGTTGCCAACCTGCCCCCCGCCGACAGCGGTCGCGGGGTCGCGCGGTTACCGGCGAAGTGGATGCAGCAGCTCGGGCTAGCCGAAGGCGACGTCATCGAAATCGTCGGCAAACGCTCGACCGCTGCGCGCGCGATCCGGCCCTATGGCGACGACGAGGGACTCGAGATCATCCGCCTCGACGGGCTTCAGCGCGCCAATGCCGAAGTTGGCTCAGGCGACTATGTCGAGGTGCGCAAGGTCGAGTCGAAGGCGGCAACGCGCGTCGTATTCGCACCCGCCGCGGAGCAGGTGCGGCTGACAGGATCGGCCGAGGCGTTGAAGCGCAGCTTCGAAGGGCGGCCGCTGACCGAGGGCGACACGGTCGCCACCGCGGGGCACCAGCGGGTCAACGCCGACATGCCCGAGCATGTGCGGCAATTACTCAACGCGCCGGCGTTCGCATTGCAGGAGGTTCGGCTGCGGGTCGTGAGCACCGTGCCACGCGGGATCGTTCATATCGAGGCGTCGACGGTCGTCGAGCTGCTGCCTGAATTTACCAAGAAGGATGGCGAGCGGCGCGCCGACGTTACGTACGACGATCTGGGCGGGATGAAGGACACAATCGACGCGCTGCGTGAGATGGTCGAGTTGCCGCTGCGCCACCCCGAGCTGTTTCAGCGGCTGGGGGTCGACCCGCCCAAGGGGGTGCTGCTCCATGGCCCGCCGGGGACCGGCAAGACGCGGCTGGCGCGTGCGGTCGCCAACGAGAGCGAGGCGCGATTCTTCATCATCAACGGGCCCGAGATCATGGGTTCGGCCTATGGCGAGAGCGAGAAGCGGCTTCGCGAGGTTTTCGAGGAAGCGGCGCAATCAGCGCCGTCGATCATCTTCATCGACGAGATCGATTCGATCGCCCCCAAACGCGGCCAGGTGTCGGGCGAGGCCGAGAAACGCCTCGTCGCGCAGCTGCTGACGCTGATGGACGGGATCGAGCCTCGCCAGAACCTCGTCGTGATCGCCGCGACCAATCGTCCCGAAGCGATCGACGAGGCGCTTCGTCGGCCGGGCCGGTTCGACCGTGAGATCGTCGTCGGGGTGCCGGATGAGCCGGGGCGGCGCGAAATATTGGGAATCCACACGCGCGGCATGCCGCTCGCCGAAGGGATCGACCTCGATGATCTGGCGCGGCGGACCTACGGCTTCGTCGGTGCCGACCTCGCCGCGCTCGTGCGCGAGGCGGCGCTTGAGGCGGTTCGCCGAATCCTGCCTCGGATCAATTTCGAGGAAGCGAGCATTCCGCCGGAAATCCTCGATTCGCTGTCGGTCGACACCAATGATTTCGAGAATGCGCTGAAGCGGGTGTCGCCATCCGCGATGCGTGAAGTCATGGTGCAGGTACCGACGTTGCGGTGGGAGGATGTCGGCGGGCTCGACGCGTCGCGCGAGAAATTGCGCGAGGGAATCGAGCTGCCGTTGAAGCACCCCGAGGCGTTCAAGCGGCTGGGGATCCGGCCGGCCAAGGGATTCCTGCTTTACGGACCGCCGGGGACGGGCAAGACATTGCTCGCCAAGGCGACGGCGCGCGAAGCCCAAGCTAATTTCATCTCAGTCAAGTCGTCGGACCTGCTGTCGAAATGGTATGGCGAGAGCGAGCAGCAGATCGCGCGGCTGTTCGCGCGGGCGCGGCAGGTCGCGCCGACGGTGATCTTCATCGACGAGCTGGATTCGCTGGTTCCGGCGCGCGGCGCGGGGATGGGCGAGCCACAGGTCACCGAGCGGGTCGTCAACACGATCCTGGCCGAGATGGACGGGCTCGAGGAGCTCAACAATGTCGTGGTCATCGGCGCGACCAACCGACCCAACCTGATCGACCCCGCGCTGCTTCGCCCGGGGCGGTTCGACGAGCTGATCTATGTCGGGGTGCCCGATGTTTCCGGGCGGCGGCGGATCCTGGCGATCCACACCGCGGGGATGCCGATCGCCAAGGACGTTGATCTGGAGGCGATCGCCGAGCGGACCGATCGCTTTACCGGTGCCGACCTCGAGGATCTGACGCGGCGCGCGGGGCTCGCCGCGCTTCGCCGCGGGCTCGATTCGGCCGAAGTGACGATGGCCGACTGCGAGTTCGCGCTGACCGAGACTCGTGCGTCGGTGACCGACGAGATGCTCGCCGATTACGAGCAGATACAGGACACGCTGAAGTCGGATGCGGTGAGGCCGCTCGGCGGGATCGGGTTCGTGCTTCCTGGAATGCTGCGGCCGCGGCCCGGGGGCAAGTGAGATTAGGTGGGAAGACGCGATTTTCCCCAGACGGCGAGCGCTACGAGCAGCGCGCCGGCGGCTATGAACGGGAGGTTGGGGTCAAGACCGTAGAGCGCCATGCCGATCGACGGCGCGGCGACATAGCTGATGCCGTTGGCGCCGGTAATCGCGCCGGCGACCCCGCCCTGCTCGGCGAGCGGGACGGCGAGGCTGGCACCGCCAGTGAAGCCGGGGCGGGTAAAGCCGAACCCGAGGCTGGCCAACGCGAAACCGATCACCAGCCCGTAGAGATTGTGCGCGAGGACGAGCGCGCCGCAGCCGGCGGCGGCGACAAGGGAACCGGCGATGATCATGGTGCGCGGGGACAGGGAAAGACGGGGGATGAGGCCCCATTGTGCGGCCAGCGTCGCCGAGGCACCGGCCATCATGACGATCGAGATCGGCATTTCGGAGCCACTCGGCGCTAGCGCGAGCCGGTCGATGACGAAGAAGCCGAGCGCGGTCAGCGTTGCCGCCTGCGCATGGCCCGAAACGATCCCGGCAGTGATCCAGTGCGCAATTCGCGGATCGCGCCATCTGACGCGGGTCGAGCGGGGGGCGGTCGAGGCGACGATGCTGGCGCCGGTCGGGCTGGTCGCGAGAGAAGGGTAGGACATCGCCGCGCCGCGCCCTTTGCGGACCAGATCCTTACTGTCGTCGGGTAGCCAGCGCCAGATCGCGAGGAAGACGAGCGCGGCGATGAGCGCGAAGGCGAACAGGGGGCCGGGGAGGCCGACGAAGGGGAGGACGAACAGCGGGGCAAGCGCGGGGCCGAGGATCGTGCCGAGGCCGAACGAGGAAGAAAGCGAGGACAATGCTGCCACTCTCCCCGAACGGCGGGTGCGTGAAGCGAGATAGGCCTGGGTCGCGCTGGGGGTTGCGCAGCCGAGCAAGCCATAGATTGCACGGGCAAGCGCGAAAAAGACGAAGGTCATGACCCCCGGGATGGCGCGCGAGAGACCGGCGCGCAGGACGAGGCCACACAGCGTCATCGAGACGATGAACCCGCCGACCCCCATCAGCATCAGCCGCTTGCGACCGTGGGTGTCGCTCTTCTCCGCCCAGTAGGAGGCGAGCAGCACCCACAGGATCGCCGAAGAAGTGTAGGCGACCGCGACCCAGAAGTCGGCGATGCCGATCTCGCGGCCGATCGCGGGCATGATCGACTGAAGCGCGGTGTTGCCCGCGGCCGCGACGAGCATCGCGCCGAAGAGGAGCAGGAACTGCAGATTCGTCAGCGCGGTGGTGCCAACCGGGGTCCGCTGGGCGGGTCGGGCGGCAGAATCGCGCATCACCCGCCTCTAACCCGCGATGGAGCGAAGCGCAAAGCGGCGCGTTGGAACTTGCTAATCGGCGCGGCATTTGCGAACGACGTCGCCTTCGCTTCTTGGAGCTTTCATGAATTCGTCGTCCGTCAGAGCGCTTAAAGGTCCGCGCCGCTTCGCGCGCAAGCGGCTTGCAAGCCCCAAGCTTCAGTTTCTCAAGGAATTTCTGAAGCATCCAGTGATGGTCGGGTCGATCATCCCGTCGAGCGACCGGCTGATCGAGAAGATGCTTGGTCCGGTCGATTGGGCCGCGACGAAGTTGTTCGTCGAATATGGCCCGGGGGTGGGCACGTTCACGCGACCGATCCTCGACCGACTGGCGTCCGACGCGACGCTGATCACGATCGACACCAACGCCGATTTCACCGCCTATCTGAAGGCCGAGATCGACGACGAGCGGTTGATCGCGGTGACCGGATCGGCGGCGGACGTGGAAAAGATAATCGCCGCGCATGGCTTCGAGCATGCCGATTTCGTGGTTTCCGGCCTGCCGTTTTCGACGCTACCGCCGGGTGTCGGCGACGCGATCGGCGCGGCGACATCGCGCGTGATCCGCGCTGGCGGTGCGTTTCTGGTTTATCAATTCAGCCCCAAGGTGCGCGACTTCATCGCCCCGCATTTCGAGCGGCTCGATCGTGGGCTCGAATTCTGGAATGTCCCGCCGGCGACGCTGTTCTGGGCGTGGCGCGAGGAAGTTTCGGCCTAACGCTCCCACCGCGCCAGTTCGCGCGTGACGGTGAAGTCGAGGCTATTGACCAGGAAAAAGCCGAACCGCCAGCGGAGGCGCTGTAGCCAGTTGGCGCGCGATTGGTGAAGCTTCGGCGTGATTTCCTCGCTGTCGCCGATCTCATGTTCGAAATAGTCGCGCATCATCATCGCGAAATGCGGATCGTCGACGCGAAGCATCATCTCCATATTGAGATAAAGCGAACGGATATCGAAGTTCGACGAGCCGATATGGACGATGTCGTCCATGATCAGCAGCTTCGAATGGAGTTTGGTGGGGAGATATTCGAACATCTCGACCTTGCGTCTTAGCAGCCGCGCATAGGTGTAGCGCGCGGCGTCGATCGTGGCGCGATTGTCGGATTTGCTGGCGGTGATGACCCTCACCCGGCCGCCGGTGTCGGCGACGCGCGAGATACGCGACAACATGCTCGCCATCGGCGCGAAATAGGCGGCAATCATCTCGAGGTTTTTGGCGTTGGCGAGATCCTGAGCGGTCGACAACGCCCACGGGCTTTTGCGTTGCATTGGCCCCCCGAACTGCCACTGGAGCTTACCCTCACTTTCGGAAAAATGGCGTATAACGGCGCGTAACGCCTTCAATCGCGCGCCCTTGTGCAGCGCCCAGCCCATCAGCGCGTCAAAATAATAGCCAAGGCGCTTGGCGGCGGGCCCCTCGACAATCAATCCGATGTCGCGCCAAGCGCCTTCCTTGGGGGTGCCGAAATAGTCATTTTCGACGTTGAAGCCGCCGATAAGTGCGTATTTGTCGTCGGCGAGCGCGAGCTTCTGGTGATTGCGCAGCAAGTAGCGGCGGCCGTAGCTCGGGTTGAACCGGCAGAAACGCGCGCCCTTGTCGTGGAGCTCGGTGAAATAGGTTTCGGGAGTCTTGCTGCTGCCGAACCCGTCGATCAGGAGCGACACCGCGACCCCGCGGTCGACCGCGCGGATCAGTGCCTCGCGGACCCGGTTGCCGTCCTTGTCGCCGGCAAAAGTATAATAGAGAATGCGCAGGCTGGTCGTGGCCTCGTCGATAAGTGCCAAAAGCGCCTCAAGTCGCAGCGGGCCTTCGGTCAGCAGGGTCAGCCGATTGCTGTCGACCGTTAGGCTGCAGTCTTTGGGCGAGGGAAGCGGCATCGAACTCGCTGTGGCGCTCGCATCGCGCCATGACAAGCGCGGTCCGCGTTGATTGACTTTGCGGAGCGCCGTCACTAGGTCGCTTGCCTTCACGGCCCCTGCCGAACCCCTATCCAAGGCGACTCCGTATGGCGCGCGTTACCGTCGAAGATTGCGTCGACAAGATCCCCAACCGCTTCGACCTGGTGTTGATGGCCGCTCAGCGCGCCCGCCAGATCTCGGGCGGTGCCGACATCTCCATCGACCGCGATCGTGACAAGAACCCGGTCGTCGCGCTGCGCGAGATCGCCGAGGCGACCGTTCGTCCCAAGCACCTCGAGGAAGCGATCATCTCGAGCCTGCAGCGCGTGCGGATCGACGAGGAGGACGAGACGGACGAGTTGGCCAGCCTAGCCGATTCGGCCGAAGCGCTGCGCCTCACCGCCGCCGCGCCGCCGCGACCCAGCCCATCGGGCGGCGACTACGAATAACGCCCATCGGGCGGCGACTGCGAATACACTTACGCGAAAGACGGTTTTAGAAAGGGCGGTCCGGCGACGGGTTGCTCTTTTCCATTCGGTCGCGCGGGGCGGTGCGCGCGGGGTCGTCGTCGCTCCGGTTGACCCACTTCAGATCGCGCATGCCGAGCTCGCGCCCGTCCTCGCCCAGCACGCAGATGCGCCGCACCGGCCGCTGGTTGTACCGGTCGACCAGCACCAATTCCTGACGGCGATGTCCCCAATCCGCACCCCACTGGCGCAACGCCAGCATCACCGGCAGCAACGCCTCGCCCTTTGGCGTGAGTGCATAGACAATCTTTCGCCCGTCGACCGGGTCGGGGGTCCGCGCGAGGATCTCCCCGCCGACGAGTTTCGCCAATCGGTCCGAGAGAATGTTGCGCGCGATGCCAAGCCCCGCTTGAAATTCCTCGAAATGCCGCAGCCCGTTGAGCGCCCCGCGGAGGATCAGGAAAGCCCATTTCTCGCCGATCAGCTCGACCGCGGGGTGTAGGGGGCATTGCAGCGCAGCCGCCTTGAAGGCGTCGATGTCGGGGGTGTGACGGTCCACGCGGCGGTACAACTCCTTACGCTGGGCAAGGTAGATCATAGTCCGATCAATAATAACAGTTGCTAAATGAAACCCTTGCAACGCGCGTGCACGAGGCCCGGTCCTTTTCGCGCTTGCAACAAGGGCGCATGAACCCCCACACTGGCGCGATGCTACGCCAGTATGAACTCGTCGAGAAGGTGCGGGCCTACGACCCCGACGCTGACGAGGCGTTACTGAACCGCGCGTACGTCTTTTCGATGAAGGCGCATGGGACGCAGGTGCGCGCGTCGGGCGACCCCTATTTCAGCCACCCGATCGAAGTCGCCGGGATCCTGACCGACCTGAAGCTAGACGCCGAGACGATCGCCACCGCTATCCTCCACGACACGATCGAGGACACGGTTGCGACTCATGAGCAGATCGAGAAATTATTCGGACCATCGGTCGCGAGGCTGGTCGACGGCGTGACGAAGCTTAGCAGGATCGAGGCGCAATCCGAGAATGAGCGCGCGGCGGAGAATTTGCGCAAGTTCCTGCTCGCGCTGTCCGACGACATCCGAGTGTTGCTCGTCAAGCTCGCCGACCGCTTGCACAACATGCGCACGCTCCATCATGTGCCGTCGCAGGACAAGCGCCGCCGGATCGCCAAGGAAACGATGGATATCTATGCCCCGCTCGCCGAGCGGATCGGCATGTACGAGATCATGAACGAGATGCAGACGCTGGCATTTCGACAGCTCGAACCCGACGCCTATGCCTCGATCGCCAGGCGATTGTTGCAGTTGCATGCGGCGGGGGGCGACTTGGTCAACCGTATCGGGCTGGGGCTGCAGCTCCACCTGGCCGACCATGGGCTCGAGGCCGAGGTGATGGGACGCGAGAAGCATCCCTACTCAATCTGGAAGAAGATGGCCGAGCGGCACATCAGCTTCGAGCAATTGTCCGACGTCATGGCGTTTCGAGTGATTGTCGGCGAAGTCGACGATTGTTACCGCGCGCTGGGGCAGATCCAGCAGCGCTGGCCGATGGTCCCGGGGCGGTTCAAGGATTTCATCTCGACCCCCAAGCGCAACGGCTATCGCAGCCTGCACACCTCGGTCATCCACGATTCCAAGATGCGCATCGAGATCCAGATCCGGACGCGCGAGATGCATCTGCAGGCCGAGCGTGGGCTGGCGGCGCACTGGGCTTACAAGGAGGGCAAGCCCGTCGCGGAGGTCAAGGTGCCGTGGATTTCGGACCTGGTCGAGATCCTCAACCATGCCGAGAGCCCCGAGGAGCTGCTCGAGCATACGCGGATGGCGATGTACCAGGATCGCATCTTTGCCTTTACGCCGAAGGGCGAGCTGATCCAGCTTCCCAAGGGCGCGACTCCGGTCGATTTTGCCTATGCCGTGCATACCGATCTTGGCGACCAGACCGTCGGCGCGAAGGTCAACAGCCGGGTGGTGCCGCTGCGCACGCTCTTGGAGAATGGCGACCAGGTCGAGATACTGACGTCGGCGGCGCAGAGCCCGCAACCGTCGTGGCTGCGCTTCGTCGCCACCGGCAAGGCGCGCGCCGGGGTGCGGCGATTCGTGCGGCACAAGGAGCGCGACGAAATGGTCCTGCTCGGGCGCAAGATTTACGAAGAGTTGGTCGAGCGCCTCCCCGCTCCACTCGTCAAGGAGGCGTTGGCGCGCGCGGTCAAGAAGCTGAAGGTCGAGAGTTCCGACGAACTGATGGTGGCAATCGCCAAGCGGCGGTTTTCGGACGAGGCGCTGATGGAGGCGCTGATGCCGGGATCGACCGGTGGCGATGTCGCACCGCGCCCGCCGGCGCAGCGCACCGCGATCTCGATCAAGGGGCTGACGGCGGGGGTGTCGTACACGCTGGCGCCGTGCTGCCACCCGATCCCGGGCGACCGGATCGTCGGGCTGAGGCGCGAGGACGAGAGTATCGAGGTCCACGCGATCGGTTGCGATTCGCTGGTCAGCGGCACCGATGCCGACTGGCTCGACCTGGCGTGGGGCGACGGGTCGGACGGCGGGACGGCGCGGCTATGTATTATCCTGCGCGACGTGCCGGGCGCGCTGGGGATGATGGCGAGCGTGCTGGGGGCACAGGGGGCGAATATCGTCAACTTGTCGCTGGTCCACCGCGACGGCAGTTTCCACACCTTCCACCTCGACGTCGAAGTGCACGACCTGGCGCATTTGCACGCGATCCTGGCGGCGTTGCGCGATATCGATGCGGTGTCGAAAGCGGACCGGCTTTGAGTGACGTCGCGGCCGGACGTAGTCGCGGTTCGCGCGCGATCGCACAAGTCAGGGCCGAACCGTTCGTCGCCCTGCTTGCAATCGCTCTGACGGTGACGACGGCCGAGCGCATCTAGCTATCGCGCGGGCTGCCGCTGTGGACCGACGAGCGCTTCACCTGGATGCTCGCGCGCCAGCCGGACTTGGCGGCATTTGTCCGGCAATTATGGCTGGACCCCAACGCGCCGCTCTATTCGCTCATCATGCGGCTCTGGCCGTTCGCGAGCCCGTTCATGCTCCGCCTGCCGAGCCTGATCGCGGTGACGGTGGCGAGTCTGCTGCCATTATTGTGGCGAATGCCGAAGTCGACCGTCACGCTGGCGGCGGTGTGGGGAATCATGATCGCGGCGTGGACCGGGTCGCTTTATGCGGCGACCGATGCACGCTGCTATGCTTTCGCACTATTGCTCGTGACCGCCTTGACGATCGCCTTTGCCCGGCTGATCGAGGCGCCATCGCGGCAACGGGCGGCGGTTTGGGTAGCCATCGGCACCGCGCTGTTCCTGACCGAATATCATTCCGCCGCACTGTGCATAGTGCAGGCGATCGCGCTTGTCGTCGTCCATCGCGCCCGCGTATTCGCGCTGTGGCCGGCGGTGTTGGCGGCGATCCCGGGCTTTGCCTGGATCGGCTGGCATTTGTCCCGGCTGCTCGTATTCGCGCAGCCAGGGAGCAGCTGGCAGTGCCGCCTGAGCCCGGCCGAGCTGCCGGTGATGGCGGCCTACTGAATCGGCCAGCCGGCTTTCGCGATGCTGGTCGTCGCGCTGCTGGGCGGGGTGCTGATGTCCCGGATAAAGACACCGAACGCAACGATCGTGACGGGACTGACGGGTGTCGGGGCGCTCGTCCTGCTCCTCGTCGGGGGGTTGCTGACCCCGATGATCTTCCAACGCTATCTGACCAGTTGCGTCCCCGGCACCCTGCTGTCGCTGGTGGTGCTGGCGGGCAATCGGATCGGCTGGAGCCTGCTCGCTGGCTTTGCGCTGGTCGGCGGGCCAATTGGCGCGCGACGCGAGATGGACGGGCGGGCCAATTTCAGCGTCGAGGAGGCGGTCAGTGGCTGCGCGCGCTGGGAGCGATCGACCTGGTATATTCGCTCGGCTTTGTCGGCCAGCGCGCGATGGATCCGACGACGGGTTCGCAGCTGATCGATCGGGAATATGATCGCCAGGGTTCAGCCGCGCACGTTACGCTGATCGACGCGCGGCATGCCGAGGAATTCGAGCGCGCAGCTGGCCGGGATCGCGCCATCCTGTGGTACTGGCAGCGCCCGGCGGAAGCGGCGAGGTTGGCGGCAGCCACGCTGGCGGTGGGACGGCCCTGTCTTTCGACACCGGCTTGGCGCGGGGGAACGCTGATCTGCCCACCGCTTGGGCCGGAGTGGGAGCCTAGCGCTGGGCCAATCCCGACGCCAAGACCGCGAGGGTAACAAGGTCGGAGGAACTGGCGGTCATCGGTGCGATCTGGACCGGGAGCGCCATGCCCATCAGATAGGGTCCGAGCATGTTCCCGCCACCGAGTGCGCGCAGCAGTTTCGACGAGATGTTGGCCGACTGCAGCCCCGGCATGATGAGAATGTTGGCCGGGCCGGTGAGACGCGTGAAAGGGTAATATTTCAGCTGCGCTTCATGGTTGAGCGCGAGGTCGGGGCCCATTTCGCCCTCATATTCGAAATCGGTGACGAGGCTGTCGAGTAGCTTCACCGCGTCGCGCAGCTCGGCGATGTGGCGCCCGGGGGGGTTACCGAATGTGGTATAACTGATGAAAGCGACGCGGGGCTCCTGGCCGAGGCGGCGGGCGAAGGCGGCGGCGCGGATCGCCATCGCCGCGAGCTGATCGTCGGTCGGGCGCTCGTTGACCGCGGTGTCGGCGATCATCACCGTGCCACCCTTGCCGGGAATGATGGTGATGCCGAACGGGGTCGTGTCGTGTTCATCGTCGATGACGCTGCGGACCTGCGCGAGGCTTTGACTGAACGGGCGGGTGGTGCCGGTGATCATCGCGTCGCCTTCGCCGAGCGCGAGCATCGCCGCGGTGAAGGTATTGCGGTCCTGGTTGACCATCCGCTCGACCTCGCGGCGGAGCATGCCGTGGCGCTGGTGCTTGGCGTAGATATAGTCGACCGCGCGGCCGACGAGCGGCGAATTGCGGCTGTTGAGCACTTCGTAGTCGGCGGGATCGACCCCGAGCTCGGCGAGCTGCTCGCGCACCGTCTCGCGCCCGACGAGGATTGGGGTGCCGTAGCCGCCTTCCTTGAAGGCGATGGCGGCGCGAAGAACGTTGGGCTCCTCGCCTTCCGCGAACAGCACGCGCTTGGGGTTGGAGCGCGCGGCCTCGAAGGCGAGGCTCATCACCGAGGCGGTTGGGTCGAGCCGCGCGCGAAGCTGGGCGCGGTAGGCGGTCATGTCGGCGATCGGCTTGCGCGCCACGCCGCTGTCCATCGCGGCTTGCGCGACGGCGACGGGGACGATCTCGATCAATCGCGGGTCGAACGGCGCGGGAATGATGTAGTCGGGGCCGAAATGCTGGTCGATCCCGCCATAGGCGAGCGCGACTTCCTCGGCCACGGGCTCGCGCGCGAGTTCGGCCAGTGCATGGGCGGCGGCGATCTTCATGGTGTCGTTGATCCCGGTCGCGCGGACGTCGAGCGCGCCGCGGAAGATGAACGGAAAGCCCAGCACATTATTGACCTGGTTAGGATAGTCCGAACGACCCGTAGCGACGATCGCGTCGGGGCGCGCCGCCTTGGCCTCTGGCGGGGTAATCTCGGGATCGGGATTGGCCATGGCGAAGATGATCGGACTGGGCGCCATCTGCATCACCATCTCGGGCTTGAGCGCGCCTGCCGCCGAAAGGCCGAGGAAGACATCCGCGCCGACCAGCGCCTCGTGCAAATTCTGCGCCGTGGTGTCGACGGCGTGCGCCGACTTGAACTGGTCGAGGTCGGTGCGGTCTTTCCGGATCGTCCCCTTGCGATCGCACATGATGACATGGTCGCCGCGCACCCCCATCGCCTTGATGAGCTCGGTGCAGGCGATCGCGGCAGCGCCGGCGCCGTTGACGACAACACGGATGTCTTTCAGCTCGCGCCCCGTCAGCAGGCAGGCATTGATGAGGCCGGCGGCGGTGATGATCGCGGTGCCGTGCTGGTCGTCATGGAACACCGGGATATTCATCTTTTCCTTGAGCCGCTGCTCGATAATGAAGCAGTCGGGGGCGGCGATATCCTCGAGGTTGATCCCGCCGAAGCTTGGCTCCATCAGCGCGACCGCGTCGACGAAGCGATCAACGTCCTCGGTGTCGAGCTCGATGTCGATCGAATCGACGTCGGCGAAGCGCTTGAACAGCACTGCCTTGCCTTCCATCACTGGCTTCGCCGCGAGCGCGCCGAGATTGCCCATCCCCAGGATCGCGGTGCCGTTGGTGATGACCGCGACGAGATTGCCCTTTGCGGTGAGGTCATAAGCCTTGCCCGGGTCCTCGGCGATCGCGCGCACTGGAACCGCCACCCCGGGGGAGTAGGCGAGGCTGAGGTCGCGCTGGGTCGCCATCGGTTTGGACGCGATGATCTCGATCTTGCCGGGGCGGCCGCGCGCGTGGAATTCGAGCGCTTCGGCGTCGGAGAAGGGGACGTTGGTTTTGGACATGAACGGTCTTTGGCGCGTGACGTAAGGGAAGTCACCCCTCCCCTTGCCACCGGCGGACTGCTACCCTTCGAGGATGGCCCGTGCCGACGACACTTCCGCGCTCACTCCGATGATGGTGCAATACCACCGCCTCAAGGCCGAGGCAGGGGACGCGTTGCTATTCTATCGGATGGGCGATTTCTTCGAGCTGTTCTTCGATGACGCCAAGGCGGCAGCATCGTGCCTCGACATCGCGCTGACCAGACGCGGCGAGAGTGCGGGCAAGCCGATCCCGATGTGCGGGGTGCCGGTGCATTCGGCCGATGCCTATCTCGCACGGCTGATCCGGGGCGGGCACCGCGTCGCGATCGCTGAGCAGATTGAAAGCCCGGCCGAGGCGCGTAAGGCTCGCGGGGCGAAGGCGCTGGTCGACCGGGCGATCGTCCGGCTGGTTACCCCGGGGACGCTGACCGAGGATGTCTTGCTCGACTGCGCGACCGCCAATTGGCTTGCCGCGGTTGCGCGGATTGGCGACGAATGGGCGGTCGCCGCGGCGGATATTTCGACCGGGCGCTTCGAGCTGATCGCGTGCGGGCCGGGTGAGCTTGCCGCCGAGCTAGCCCGGATCGGTCCTGCCGAGACGATCGCCGACGAGCGTGTCCCGGGGATTTCGACCGCCAAGGGCAAGGGCGGATTCGACAGCGTGGCGGGCGAGCGGGCACTTCTCGCGCGGTTCGGGGTGGCGACGCTCGATGGATTTGGTTCACCGGGACGGGCCGAGCTGGCGGCGGCGGCGGGACTGCTCGCCTATCTCGATGCGACCCAGAAGGACGCCTCCTCCTTCCTCGCCGCCCCGCGCCGAATTGCGCGATCGGCGCATATGGCGATCGACCCGGCAACACGCGAAAGCCTGGAAATCCTGCGTAGCGCCGACGGTAGGCAAGGAGGCGGCACCAGCCTGTTCGCGACGATCGACCGCTGCGTTACCGCGTGCGGCAAGCGCTTGCTTGCTGCCGACCTGTCCGCCCCGCTGACCGAGCGCCGCGTGATCGAGGCGCGGCTGGCGCTGGTCGGCTGGTTTCATGACGCGAGCCTTCGCCGAAACCGGGTGCGCGGATCGTTACGTGCTATACCCGATCTCGGGCGGGCGCTCGGGCGGCTGGTGGCGGGACGGGGGAGCCCGCGCGACCTGGCGTCCTTGCGCGACGGCCTGGCGGCGGCGGCGCGGCTTCATGACGAACTTAGCAGCGAGGCGCTGCGGCCACCACTGCTCGAAACAACGTTGCCCGATCTAGGCGGTCATCGTGCGCTGGTCGACCGACTGTCGCGCGGGCTGGTCGAATCGCCGCCACCCGATGCGGCGAAGGGCGGATTTATCGCCGAGGGCTATGACGCCGCGCTCGACGCGCTGCGCCTCGCGGCGTCGGAGGGACGGCGGGCGATTGCCCAGCTCGAGGCGCGCTATCGCGATTCGTCCGGGGTTAGTTCGCTCAAGATCCGCCACAATGCAGTGCTCGGCTATCATGTCGAGGTCGGCGCGCGGCACGCCGATGCGCTAATGGCAGACAGCGGGTTCACGCATCGCCAAACGCTGGCGGGGGTCATGCGGTTCAACTCGCCCGACTTGCACGCCGAGGCGAGCCGGGTGGTCGAGGCGGGCGGCCACGCACTGGCGGCCGAGGCGCGGCATTTCGAGGAATTGACCGCGCTTGCCGTCGCCGCTGCGCCGGGAATTGCCGCAACGGCCGATGCCATCGCGCGGATCGATGTCGCCGCGAGCCATGCCGAGCGCGCCGCCGAGGGCAATTGGTGCGCGCCTAGCCTGGTGGATCAGCCGTTCCTCGAGATTGACGCGGGGCGGCACCCGGTCGTGGAAGCGGCGCTGGCATCATCGGGCGAGCGGTTCATCGCCAATGACGTCGCGATGGGGCCGCACGATCGATTGTGGCTGATCACCGGGCCCAACATGGGCGGCAAGTCGACCTTCCTGCGCCAGGTCGCGCTGGCCGCGCTGTTGGCGCAGGCGGGGTCGTTTGTGCCAGCGACCCGGGCGAAGATCGGAATCGTCGATCGGTTGTTCAGCCGGGTCGGAGCGGCGGACAATCTGGCGCGGGGACGGTCGACCTTCATGGTCGAGATGGTCGAGACGGCGGCGATCCTGGCGCAGGCTACGCCTGCGAGCCTCGTCATTCTCGACGAGATCGGGCGCGGGACCTCGACCTATGACGGATTGGCGATCGCGTGGGCGGTGGTCGAGGCAATGCACGACACGGTGCGCGCGCGCACGTTATTCGCTACCCATTATCACGAGCTGACGCGGCTTGCCGACCGGCTAGACGCGCTGTCGCTTCACCATGTCCGCGCGCGGGAGTGGAAGGGCGACCTGGTGCTGCTCCACGAAGTGGCGGGCGGGCCGGCGGATCGCAGTTATGGGATTGCGGTCGCGCGGCTGGCGGGGGTGCCGGCGGGGGTGCTGGCACGGGCGAGGGGCGTCCTGGCAAAGCTCGAGGCGGGGCGCGATGCGACCGGAGGGATAGCGGCGGGGCTCGACGATCTGCCGTTGTTTGCAGCGGCCGCGGCGAGCGAGTCCAAGCCCGACCCGCTCTCCGCCGCGCTCGGAGCGGTCGATCCTGACGCCCTGACGCCACGCGAGGCGCTGGAAGCGCTTTACGCGCTCAAACGGATCGCGGGGGAGCAGGGATGAGCGAGGTCGAACAACGGCGCGCGATCGTCGACCGAAGGGCAGCGGCGGACGCGCTTGCCGCCTTGCCGGGCGGATCTGGATTGCAGCCAGCGGCGACCGAGTTGCTGCGCGAAGCCATGGGCAGGGGCCGGGACGAAATTGCCCGTCGCGTCGTCGCCGAGCCCAATCGCGGGCGCGCGCATGCCTGTGCCTATGCCTTTCTGGCTGACCAGATTGTCCGGCTGTCCTATGATTTCGTCACCCAGCGGATTTACCCCAACCCTAACCCGACCGCCGCCGAGCGGATCGCGCTGGTCGGGCTTGGCGGAACGGGGCGCGGCGAGATGGCGCCGTTTTCCGACATCGACCTGATGATGGTCGTCCCCCAAGGTCGCGCGCCGTGGTGCGAGCAGGTCGCCGAGGCGCTGCTCTATCTGCTGTGGGATCTGAAGCTGAAGGTCGGCCAGTCGGTGCGCACTCCGGGCGAGGCGATTGCGCTTGCCAAGGCCGACATGACGGTGCGCACCTCGCTGCTTGAGGCGCGCTATCTGTGGGGCGACGAGGCGCTATCGGAAGAGACAAGGCTGCGCTTTCGGCGTGACGTCGTCGCGGGGACGGCGCGCGCGTTCGTCACCGCCAAGCTCGCTGAACGCGACGAGCGCCATGCCCGGATGGGCGACAGCCGCTATGTCGTCGAACCCAACGTCAAGGACGGCAAGGGCGGCTTGCGCGACCTCCACACGCTCTACTGGATCGGCAAATATATCCACGGCGTCGACCAGCCCGGTGAGCTCGTCGGGGCGGGATTGCTGACGGCGGCAGAATATCGCCGGTTCGAGCGCGCCGAGCGCTTCTTCTGGTCGGTGCGCTGTCATTTGCACCTTGCCGCCGGGCGGGCGGAGGAGCGGCTCGGGTTCGACCGTCAGCGCGAGATTGCGACGGCGATGCGCTACGCCGATCGACCGGGGAAGAGCGCGGTCGAGCGATTCATGCAATTCTATTTCCTCAACGCCAAGACGGTCGGCGATCTAACCGGGCTGTTCCTCGCGCAGCTCGACGAGCAAATGGCGCGGTCGGGACGGCGGTTCGCGCTGCCGACGCTGCGCCGACGCCCGGCGCGGCTTGGCGGATTCGTGCTCGATCGCGGGCGTGTGTCGATCCCGACCGACGATTATCTTAGGGCCGAGCCGGTGCGGCTGATCGAGCTGTTCGCAGTGGCCGCGCGAGAGAAGCTGGAAATTCATCCTGCGGCGATGCGCGCGGCGTCGCGCGATGCGCGGCTGGCGGACACGGTGCGCGACGATCCCCGCGCCAATGCCCTGTTCCTCGACGTGCTGACCGATCGCAACGGCCCCGATGTGGTGCTGCGCTGGATGAACGAGGCGGGGGTGTTCGGGCGGTTCGTTCCTGACTTCGGCCGCGTCGTCGCGCAGATGCAGTTCGACATGTATCATCACTATACCGTCGACGAGCATTCGATCCGGGCGATCGGGCTGCTCGCGGCAATCGAGCGCGGCGACCTGGCGAAGGACCACCCACTCGCTAGCCGGCTGTTCGACCAGATCGCGTCGCGGCGGACGCTATATGTTGCGGTGCTCCTGCACGATATCGCCAAGGGGCGCGGGGGGAATCACAGCGAGCTTGGTGCGAAGATTGCCGAGGTGCTGGGGCCGCGCTTTGGGCTGGACGCGGGGGAGACCGAGACCGTCGCCTGGCTCGTTCGCAATCATCTACTGATGTCGAACATGGCCTTTCGCCGCGACTTGGCCGATCCCAAGACGATCGAGGATTTCACCCATGCCGTGCAGAGTCCCGAGCGACTCCGGCTGCTGCTGATCCTGACGGTGGTCGACATTCGCGCGGTCGGGCCAGGAACGTGGAACGACTGGAAGCGGAGCTTGCTCACCACCTTGTTCGACGCGGCCGAGGAAGTGCTTCGGCTGGGCCATATGGAGCATGGGCGTGCCGAGCGGGTGGCGGCGCGGCAGCACGATCTTGCCGCCACGCTCGGCTGGCAGGGAGGTGCGGCGCGGGCACATATGAAACGGCTGCCCGACAGCTACTGGATCGCCGAGCCGCCCGAATGGCTGCTCGCCAATGCGCGCCAGATTGCCGACGCCGAGGCGCGCATCGGCGAGGCGAAGCCAAGCGTGGTTGCCGAGGACGACGCGGGATCGGGGGCGACAAGGATCAGCGTGTTCGCGCCCGACCGGCCGGGACTGTTCTATCGGATTTCGGCCGCGCTGGCCGATGCCGGCGCGAGCATCGTCGACGCGCGAATCCATACCACGCACGACGGCATGGCGCTCGACAATCTGCTGGTGCACGACCGGCAGGGACGCGGTTATGCAGACAAGCGGCTGCGCGCGCGGCTGGCCAACGCGGTCGGCGCGGCGATTGCCGGCGAGTTCCCTGTCCTGCGCGTCGATCCCATCGCCGATCGCGAGACCTTCCGCATCGCGCCGCGCGTGCTGATCGCCGACAAGGCATCGAGCCGGACGACGGTGGTCGAGGTCAATGCCCGCGACCGGCCGGCGTTGCTGGCGCGGCTGACGGGCGCGATCTTTGCGCAGGGGCTGCAGCTTCATTCGGCGCATATCGCGACCTATGGCGAGCGCGCGGTGGACGTCTTTTACGTGACCAACTCGGCCGGGCGGAAGCTTGGCGCCGAGGAGGTGACAGCGCTGAGGGCGGCGTTGTTCGACATCCTTGCCGAACCGCTCGCCTCCAGCGCCGCCTGAACCTAAGAAAAAAGCCCCGCGGTTTCCCGCGAGGCCTTTCCTGTTTCGACGTCCCTTAAGCTTAGCCGCGCTCGCCCTTCGATGGAGGCGGGGGCGGCGGCGGCGGAGGCGGCGGCGGCGGGGGCGCGGCGATCGGGCAGGCCGCATTGAGGGCGATCACGCTGCCGTCGGCGCAAGTTTGCGTGGCGGGAGGCGGCGGAACCGGCGGCGCGACATAGTCCGGGGTCGAACGCGGCGTCGGGGCGAACTTGGCGCGAAGTGTCAGGCCATAAGTGCGCGGCTCGCCGAGGAATGCGGAGAACAGCGAGGTCGCTCTGTCGTAGAAGCCGCGCGCCAGGCCCTGCTCAACGCCGCGATAGGTGTTCGAGCCCTGGAGCGGTGAGGAGAATGCGACTTGGTAGTAGTTCTTCTGGAATAGGTTCTGGCCCCACAGTTCGACCGACCACATGTCGCGCGGTCCGCGGATACCGACACGTCCGTTGACCGTGTTGAACCCGCGCTGGATCTTCTCGCGGTTCAAATCCGAGCCGGTATTGAACTGGCTCATGTGGCGCGCATCAACATAGAACAGCGCGCGAAGGCCGCTGGCACCGATTGCCGGAGTCCAACCCGCCGACACCGTGCCGGTGAACTCGTCCGAGTTCGAAAGCTGGCGGTCCGGAAGCTGGAACAGAATGTTCGACAGCGGTCGTCCGAACTCACCGACGAGGTTGCGCGCATATTTGGTGACGACGTAAGTCGCGCCGAGATTGAACGTCACGTCGCGCGCCGGGCGGGTGAATACTTCCGTTTCGAGCCCGGTCGAGATCACGCCCGGCTTAAGCTTGCCAGTGCAGGCGCCGGTTGCCGGATTATTGTCGGTGTCGGCGCCGCCAAGATCATTGGCGCAGGCATTGACATTCTCGACCTGGAAACTGACGCCATTGAAGGTATTCAGCTGGAAGTTCCTGAACTTCTCTTGGAAGGCGGCAATGTTGATGTCGATCCCGTGGCCATGATACTTGAGGCCAAACTCGATCGAGTTGTTGGTCTCGGGCTCAAACTCGAGATCGCGGAGTGAGGCAGCATTGTTAACCCCGCCGACCGCGCCGGAAGCGATGGTCCGGGTCAGCGCCGAACGATCGAGGTTGAAGCCGCCTGCCTTGTAACCGCGCGAATAGCTTGCATAAACCAGCGTCTCGGGGGTCATCTTCCAGCTAAGCACGCCAGTGCCCGACACGCGGCTTTCACTCTTGGTCTCGGTGGCGTTGAGGAGACCGCCGGGGACGCTCGGGATGACGCACGGCAGCGTCGCAAAGCCCTGGAGCGGCGAGCCGGTGATTGCTTGGCACAGCGTGTTGTTGTCAGTCAGGTTGACGTTGAGCCGCTTGCGCTCGTGGGTGTAGCGCAGCCCGATCGTCGCCTTCAGCGTGTCGGTGATGGCAAAGATGTTATGCGTGAAGATTGCGTAATTCTGGCTCGACTGATTGAACCGGTCGAGCGCGCCGACGCCGTTGAAGTTGAAATTGGGTTGTCCGAGCAGGGTGGCGATCGATCCGAAGCCGGGGTTGGCCGGGTTGGCGTTGATCGCGCCGAGCTTGCCAAGCGCTGCGAGCAACGTCGCCTGACCCGCAAGCAAGTCCGCACGCTGCCCTTGGAACGTAGCAAGTAGGGTAAGCTGCGCCGGGGTCGGATTGGCAATTGAGGATAGCGCAGCAATGCCGGCGTTGACCGCCGCGAGCTGACCATTAACCGTCGCCAACCGCGCCCGCGCCCCAGCCTGGGTGGCGTTCAGCACGGTCGAATTGATGCAGTTCCCGGTCGGGGTCGGCTGCTGTACGTCCTTGATCGACGCCACCAACAGGCAGTTTGCGTAGCGCCCGTAGTCCGCTCCATACCGCAGATTGTCCGAAACAGTCAGTTTCTCGTTCGCGTAATAGCCACCGACGAGATAATCGAGCCGGTCGCCGAGCGTTGTGCCCTGGAAGCGAAGTTCCTGGGTGAACGTCTTGAAGCGGTTGAAAGCCCCACCGTCGCTCGCGCGATAAAGGAGGTCAAGATTGTTGAAGTCGGCGTCCTGTCCGCGCAGATAATTATTGTAGCGATAGGCGGTGATCGAGGTCAGCTGGCCGCCACCGATCTTATAATTAAGCTCTCCCGAAAGACCATAGTCGCGGACCTTTGACGCATAATCGCGGCCTCGCGTTATCGACACCTGACGGGCGAAAGTGTTGTCCTCGATGATGCCGCCGAGACCACGCTCGATCGCCGCGATCGTCGACGGCTGGCTGGTGATGACACCGCCGGTGTTTAACGTGTCGTGCGCGGGCAAGTAAGGCGCGGCGCAGCATTCTTCCTTGCGATTCGAATAGTCGCCAATTAGCCGGAACGAGAGGTCGGTCGACGGCTGGAACAGCAACTGGCCGCGGATGAGGTAGCGATCGCGATTATTGACGTCGCGGCCCGAGATGAAGTCGCGCAGGAAGCCGTCGCGCTTGACGTAAACGCCGTCGATTCGCGCGGCGATGGTCGATGACAGCGCGCCGTTGAGCGACAGCACGCCGCGGCGCAGGTTATAATTACCGATGGTCAATTCACCGGAGGCCTCGGTCGCGAACTTGGGCTTGGCGGTGATGATCGAGATGAGGCCGGCAGAAGCGTTGCGGCCGAATAGCGTGCCCTGCGGCCCGCGCAATACTTCGATGCGGTCGACCGGTCCAAGTTCGGTCAGGCCGACGCCGGTGCGCGAACGGTAAACCCCGTCGATGAAGACGGCGACCGAGCTTTCGAGACCGGGGTTGTCACCGACCGTGCCGACACCACGAATTCTCGCGCCGCCGGCACCCGCTTCGGACGAAGTCGACGAGACTAGCAGCGAGGGGGAAACCTGGGTCAGCCCGCGAATGTCGCTTGCGCCAGAGTTGCGCAGCGTTTCGGCGGTGACC
>JANMWM010000051.1:0-15505 GCA_031394005.1 Sphingomonas sp. | reverse complement strand
CCGCAATGATGGAGCAGCGCATTGACCATCGTCCCGTCGAGATTGCCCGCCGCCGGGTGGACCACCATCCCCGCGGGCTTGTCGACGACCAGCAGATGCTCGTCCTCGAACGCGATCCGTAGGGGTATATCCTGTGGCTCGTTATGGGGCAGGGCGGGCTTTGGAACGGTCAGCGTGAAACGCTCGTCGCCGCGGACCTTGGTGGCCGGATCGCGCACCAGTCCGGCCAGGCTCTCTAGCGCGCCCACGCTGACCAGCGCCTTCAGCCGCTCGCGCGATAGCGTCGGCAGCACCGCGGCAAGCGCGCGGTCGAGCCGCCACCCGGCATGGGTAGCTTCCAGCGTAATCGAATGAATATTTGCCCCCGCGGCCATGGACTCTCGATCTGGGGAGAGGGTCGCGCTGTTTCAATGGCACGCTTGCACCGTCCCGCCCACTGCCCCATTGCACCGCCGATGGATGCCGTCGAACTCGCCAGCCTGCTTTGCTCCCGCCTGTGCCACGACCTGTTGTCGCCGGTCGGCGCGCTCAATAACGGGATCGAACTTCTAGCCGACGAGAACGACCCCGAGATGCGCGAGCGATGCATGGAGCTCCTCGCCGACAGCGCGCGCGCCTCGGCCAACAAGCTGAAATTCTTCCGCCTCGCATTCGGCGCGTCGGGCGGTTTTGGCGAGACGATCGACACGCGCGAAGCCAAGGGGGCGATCGAAGGCTTATACGGTGCCGAAAAGCGGATCGAACTCGGCTGGATGGTCGGCGACGACCGCCTTCCAAAGGCCGCGGTCAAGCTGATGCTCAACCTCGCCATGCTCGCCGGCGACGCGCTTGTTCGCGGCGGTTCGCTCGATATCGGTGCCGAGCGGCGCGACGGCGAGGTCGAAGTCGTCATCCGCGCCGAGGGGCCGCGTATCCTGCTCGACCCTTCGCTTCGCGCCGCGCTGACCGGAACCACGTCGGAGCCAATCGAAGCGCGCGCCGCCGGTGCCTGGCTCGCCCACCGCCTCGCCGCCGACGCCGGTGGGTTGATCCGGCTCAGTGACGCCGCCGAGCCGGCGCTGCTGATCGGCGCCACGCTTCCGGGCCACGGCTAACGACGCGTTAACGCCTCGTCCCCATAAGCCCGTCTGACAACAGGTGGGTGACGATGGACGATCTGATTGCCGACTTTACGGCCGAGTGCCGCGAGATGCTCGAAGCGCTCAGCGGGGAAATCGTCGCGTGGGAAGCCCAGCCCGACGACCGCGCCCGGCTCGATTCGATTTTCCGCTTCGTCCACACGGTCAAGGGGAACTGCGGCTTCTTCGATTTTCCGAGCCTGGGAGCGCTGAGCCACGCGGCTGAGGACGCCCTCGCCGACGTTCGTGCCGGCCACCGCCAGCCCGACGCGGCGCTGGTCAGCGCGGTTCTTGCGATCATCGACCGCATCGGCGAGATTGTTGTCACGATCGAGGCGGGCGAAAAGCTACCGTCCGGTGACGACACCGATTTGATTGAGGCCCTGCAGCCCGGCGCCGAGAATGCCGCCGTTCCTGTCCCCGCGGCGCTGGTCGATGGCAAGCCAACAGCCGCCCCCCGCACCATCCGCTTGTCGGTCGAACTGCTCGACCGGGTCATGAGCGGGGTTTCGGACATGGTGTTGGCACGCAACGAACTTGCCCGGCGCCTGCGCGAATCGACCGGTGACGTCGTCGTAGACGGTGCGTTCGAGCGATTGTCCGCAATAATCGCCGATATGCGCGACGCAATCACCCGGACACGGATGCAGCGCGTCGAGAATCTGTTCGTCGCGCTTCCCCGGATGATCCGCGACCTCACCTCCGAGCTCGGCAAGCAGGTGCTGGTCGACATCGACGGCGGCGACGTCGAGCTTGTTCGCGATATGATCGAAAGGATCCGCGATCCTTTGACACACATCATCCGCAACGCGGTCGACCACGGCATTGAGCTTCCCGCCGAGCGTATTAAGGTGGGCAAGCGCGAGATTGGCCTGCTGTCCGTCTCGGCGCGCCAGTCGGGCAACCAGATCCTGATCGACATCGTCGATGACGGCCGCGGCATCGACGGGGCGCGCCTAGTCGAAAAGGCGATCGCTGCGGGCACACTTGGCAAGGCCGAAGCCGCCGCCATGACGCCGCGCGAGCGGCTCGAACTGATCTTCGAGGCTGGTCTTTCCACCGCAAGCGAAGTCACCGCCATCTCGGGTCGCGGGGTTGGTATGGACGTCGTGCGCTCCAACATCGAGCGCATTGGCGGGACGGTCGAAATCGACAGCAAGCCCGGCGGCGGCACGCGCCTGACGCTTCGGGTTCCGCTTACCTTGACCATCATCCCGGCGCTGACCGTCTCGATCGGCAGCCAGCATTTTGCGATCCCGCGCAGCGCGATCGAGGAGATCGTTCGCGCTAACGGCAGTTCGGTCACGCTCGATCGCATCGGCGGAGCAGGGGTCGCCACCATCCGCGGTCGCCGCGTCCCCGAGGTCGCGCTCGCCGACGTTCTCCATCTGCCGAGCGATGTGCCCGATCACGAGCGCACCCTCGTCGTGATGCGTCCCGCCGGCGGTGACGTCTACGCCCTCGCCGTCGACTGCATCCATGACCACGAAGAGCTTGTGGTGAAGCCCGCAGCGCCGGCCGTCATGGCCACCGGCCTTTACGCCGGGACGACTCTGGCCGACGACGGCAGCCCGATCCTGCTGTTCGACCCCGCCGGTCTTGCCGAGCAGGGCGGCATCCGCCTCGAGGTTCAGGAACGCGCCGCGCGCCTCGCGGAGGCACAGCCCGCGCCGGTCGCAAAGGAATTGCCTGTCCTCCTGTTCCGTTCGCTCGATGGGCACCGCCGCGCGCTGCGCCTCGGCGTCGTCGATCGTATCGAGGAAATACATGCGGGGTCGATTCGCTTCGCCGCGGGGCAGCTTCGAGTCCAGATCGGCGACGCGATACTTCCCGTCGCGGGGGTAAAAGACGCCACCTCGCTGACCGGCAAGGTCAAGCTCCTCCGTCTCAGCGACGGCGCCAGCGAGCTGGCCTATGCCGTGGCCGAAGTCATCGACCTTACGGGGCTCGTCGAGGACGTCATCCCATCGACCGCCAGCGGTGCGGTCAGCGGCGTGGCCCTAATCGGCGGTGAGCCCGCCGAATTGCTCGACGCTCACTGGTTGTTTGCCCGCCATGCCTCAACTTCGGCACGCCATGGCGGGCCTGCCGTCTGTCGCCTGGCGGCCGACGACCCCTGGCTCCAGAATATACTCCGCCCGATCGTCGAGGCCGCCGGCTACCGCGTCGTCGATGAGCATTCCGACGCTCAGGCCGATCTCACCATCGCCTTCGCCGGCCAAGGCACCTCCGACCGGGGCCAGACCATCTGGTTGCGTGCCGAGCCCGAATCGAGCGGCCCGACGGATACGATCTATCGCTACGACCGCGAAGGGCTGCTCGCCGCCCTGAAGCAGGCCGCCGGAGGAAAAGTATGAACCAGCTACTGCTGATCGTCACGATCGCTGGCACGCGCATCGCCCTTCGCGCCTCCGACGTCGAAGCGGTGGTCGAACTCGATACGCTAATCCCCGTACCGCGCGCGGCGGCGCATATCGCCGGGCTCTCCGCTCTGCGCAGCCGCGTCCTCACCGTCATCGACTGCCGCCGCTCGCTCGACCTTGGGGAGACCGTCCGCACCGGCGGCCCGCAAGATGCGGTTGTCGTCCATTTCGACGGCCATCATTATGCGCTCGAAGTCGACATGGTCGAGGACGTCGTCGACGCCGTCGGCCAGCCGGTCGCACTGCGCGCCGCCATGGCTCCGGGCTGGGCGCGTGTTGCGCTAGGCATGATAGAAACCGCCACCGGACCGCTACTGCTGGTCGATATCGGCGCCCTCATCGCCGGCCCCGATCAAAAACCGCTCAGCGCCGCGGCTTAAGCACTTCGTCACTTTTGCTGGCTACGCCGTTGAAACTGGATCAGGAAAGTGAGTCAATGAAGACCTGTTTGATCGTCGACGACTCCAAGGTGATCCGCAAGGTCGCCCGCCACATCCTGGAAACCCTCGAGTTTCAGGTCGAGGAGGCCGGCGACGGCCGCGAGGCGCTGACCCGCTGCGAGGAGTCGATGCCTGACGTCGTGCTGCTCGACTGGAACATGCCCGTCATGAGCGGGATGGAGTTCCTCAAGCTGCTCCGCCAGCGCGGACACTCGGATCAGCCCAAAGTCGTGTTCTGCACGACCGAGAATGACATGGCGCACATCCGCGCCGCGCTCGAAGCCGGTGCCGACGAATATGTCATGAAGCCGTTCGACCGCGAAACGCTCCACATCAAGCTTCAGCTCGTCGGCGTCGCGTAGACCGGGTGATGCAGGCTCTGGCCTCTTCGCCCGCGGGAGATCTTTCCTCCCGTGTGTTGCGTTCCATCCGATTGATGATCGTCGACGACTCGATGGTCGCGCGCGCAGTCCTGTCGCGGATGATCGAAGCCGACGGCCATTTTGACATCGTTGGGGTCGCCGGCACTGCCGAGGACGCGATCGTCGCGTTAAGTCATGTTGAGGTCGATATCGTTCTCCTTGATCTCGAGATGCCCGGTGCCGGGGGTCTGAAGTCGATCCCGCGGATCATTGAAGCGGCGCGCGGCGCACGGATCATGATCGTCTCTACGTCGGCAGAGGAGGGGGCGGAAGAAACCGTCGCCGCGCTCGCGATGGGTGCGGCCGATACGCTGCCCAAGCCCGGCACTGGCCGGTTCAATGGCCGTTTTTCCGAGGTCCTCATCGCCCGCCTCCGCGCGCTGGGACATGCCGAGCAGCCACAAATCGGCGGACGCGGACGTAGCCTCGCTGCGCCGGCCACTGTGCATAAGTTGCGCACTATGTCGGCCGAACCGATCTCGCTGCTCGCGCTCGGTGCTTCGACCGGTGGCATTCACGCCCTCGGCACATTCCTCGCCGCGCTTCCGCCCGTCACTGGCGTTCCGATTCTCGTAACCCAGCATTTGCCGCCCGCGTTTATGAGCGTCTTCGCCCGGCAGCTTGGCGTCGTCGCGAAACGCCCGGCGGTGGTCGCCGAGGACGGCATGAAGCTGGTTCCCGACACGCTGTTCATCGCCCCGGGCGACGCTCACCTGACGGTCTCCGAAGAGTCCGGAGCGCGGAGAATCCGCCTCGTCCATTTCGCTGCGGCGAGCGGCTGCCTGCCGTCGGTCGATCCGATGCTGGCATCCGCCGGCGCGGTTGCCGGCCGCGGCGCGCTCGGCGTCGTGCTCACCGGCATGGGCCGCGACGGGGTCGAGGGCGCCGCCAAGATGGTCGCCTGCGGCGGCTCGGTCCTTGCCCAGGACGAGGTCAGTTCCGCCGTGTGGGGCATGCCGCGCGCCATCGCCGAAGCTGGCCTCGCCGCCGCCATCCTGTCGCCCGACCTGCTCGCCCGCCGCGTCGCTTCGCGTTGCATCGGACTGTAGCGGGTGCCGGTCAGCGACAGCTCGTGCCGAATCCTGGCCGGTCTCCTCGAAGCTCGCACCGGACAGCAACTCACCAGCAGCCGCAGCTGGCGCATCGAGACCGCTCTCTCGTCGATCCTCCGCGGATGCGCCATTTCTACGATCGATGAACTGATTACAAGGCTCGTCATGGGCAATGAACCGTCACTCGCCGGAAGCGTGGTCGAGGCGCTGCTCAACAACGAGACCTATTTTTTCCGCGACCGCAACCCGTTCGATCTGCTCGCTGCGCAAGTGTTGCCCACACTCGCCGCCAAACGCAACGCTTCCCGCCGCATCAGCATATGGTCCGCGGGTTGTTCGACCGGGCAGGAGGCCTATTCGCTTGCTATGCTATTCGCCGCTGACCCGGTGCGATGGAGCGGCTGGACGATCGACATCCTCGCTACCGACGTCTCCTCGTCGGTGATCGACCGTTCTCGCACCGGCGTCTATACCCAGTTCGAGGTCCAGCGCGGCCTCGGCGTCAAGGAGCTACTCCGCTGGTTTGACGAAGCTAACGATGGCTGGCGAATCGCCGAGCCGCTGCGCCGCAACGTCCGTTTCCAGGTTCACAACATTCTTGAACCCGCGCCATCGCCCGGACAGTTCGACATTGTGCTATGCCGCAACGTGCTGCTGTACCTCAGCCTCGAAAGGCGACGGCATGCGTTTGATCGCTTGGCCGCAGCAATGGCGCCCGACGCGTCGCTGATGCTCGGCGCGGGCGAGACGGTGATCGGGCAGACCGAGCGGCTGGTTGCGGATCGCGAGCGTCGAGGGCTTTACCAGCTAGCGTCGGCGTCGGCGTTGGCGTCGGCGTCGGCGTCGGCGTCATCGTCGGTGCCAAGAGCTGCCCGGGGGGCTTGACCGGAAGCGGCCGCCATGAGCCAAAGCACGGGTATGGACATCATCGATACGCCTTCGCCCAACTATGACGAGCGCTCGCTCCCCGTGTCGATGATCGTGCTTCACTACACTGGGATGTCCGACGCTGCTTCCGCCATCGCGCGTCTCGCCTCGCCCGAGGCGAAGGTCTCCGCTCACTACCTCATCGCCGAGGACGGGCAGGTCGTCTGCATGGTGTCCGAGGAGAAGCGCGCCTGGCACGCGGGGAAGAGCTACTGGCGCGGGATCACCGACGTTAACTCCGCCAGCGTCGGGATCGAGATCGTCAACCCCGGCCACGAGTTTGGCTACCGACCCTTCCCCGACGAACAGATCGCCGCGTTGATCCCGCTCGTCTCGGCAATCAAGGACCGACATGGCATCGGCCGTGGCAATGTCGTCGGCCATTCCGACATCGCCCCCGCGCGCAAGGATGACCCCGGCGAACTCTTCCCGTGGGAAGCGCTCGCCCGTCGCCGCCTCGCGCTGCCGAGCCCGGTGCGCGACCTGATGGACCCATTTTGGACCGACGCCGGCTTCCTCCTCGCGCTCGAACGATTCGGCTATGACGTGACCGAACAGACAAAGGCCGTAATCGCATTCCAGCGCCGCTCCCGCCCCGATCGCATCGACGGCATCGTCGACGGCGAGTGTCGCGCCAAACTTCTCTCGCTGTTGCTGCCCCGCCCACAATAGGCCATATCGATGGGCGTCAGGCGGCCGGGCGACTGCGGCTCCTTCAAGAGAGCCATCAAAGCAATATTTTGATGGGTCCCTATGGGAGGCGAGGAAAGTCCGGGCTCCACGGAATAAAGGTGCCGGGTAACGCCCGGCGGATCTTTGCGAGAAGGTTCAGGGAAAGTGCCACAGAAAACAAACCGCCGGCCTTAGGGCCGGTAAGGTCGAAACGGTGCGGTAAGAGCGCACCGCGGCTTCGGCAACGCGGCCGGCACGGCAAACCCCACCTGGTGCAAGACCGAATAGGGGTGGCACATGAGCCTGTTCCGGCTCGTCACCCGGGTTGGTCGCTTGAGCGGCGGAGCGATCCGTCGCCTAGAGGAATGGTCGCCCAAGTGCCGCAAGGCACTGGACAGAATCCGGCTTACAGGCCGCCTGGCGTATTGTTTGAAGGCCGTGCCAGCCCGCCGGCCAACCCACTCGAATGTATTCCATGGGTTGGCCGGGTAGGGGGGGTGCGGGTTGGCATAGTTCTTCGCTAACAAAGACTCGCGGAGTTTTTATCCATCCCCTAAGTTGGACGAACCATGGCCAAGGCGACACGATCCGATAATTGGGGCTTCCCCCGCTGGAGTAGCTACGGCGCCAAGAGCACCGCCGCAGCGCGGATCCGGCTGTGCGATCGCGAAGGCTGCAATGCGCCCGGCGATCGGCCCGCACCCAAGGCCCCCAACATGCCCGACCGCTGGTATTTCTGCGAACCCCACGCGGCTGAATATAACAAGAACTGGAATTATTTCGCCGGGCTGAGTGCGGAAGAAGCCGCGCGCCAGCAGGCCGAGGCCGAGGGTGGTCCCGAATATCGCCGGTCCGCCCATTACCAATGGGCCGGCCCCGGTGATGGCAGCCGCAGCAGCGACGAAATGCGAGCGCTCGACGTGCTCGACCTTGCGCCAGACGTCGACGCGGCAGCGATCAAGGCGGCATATCGCCGGCTCGCCAAGGAGAACCATCCCGACGTCAACGCCAACGACAAGGAAGCCGCCGCGCGCTTCCAGCAAATCCAGGCCTCCTATGATGTGCTGCGTAAGGCCGACGAGCGGCGCGCGGCAGTCGCGTCCGCGACGATCTAGAGCCTGATCGGTTGCGGTGGACGCGCGTTGTGCTTCCGCCGAGAGCGTGAATCAGGCTTTCATCATGGTCTAGGTATTCATGAATGTTAGTGCTGCGCGCGCGACCGGGTCTTCGGGGTCGCCGACGTGGGCGACGCCCTCAACGAAGGCAATCTGGCGGGTTAGCTTGGAACAGCGGCAGCGGGCGACGATGGTCTCGCCGCGACGCGCCGGTCGAAGATAGTCGATCCTCAAGTCGAGAGTTGCGTTAGGGGTGAACTTGTCTTGCTTGAGCCACACGCAGGTGCCGGCGGCGAGGTCGATCAGACTGATGATCGCCCCGCTGGCGAGAATCCCCGACTGCGGCACTCCGACCAGCTCTTCACGCCACGGCATGGCGACTTCGACCCAATCGGCGCCATGACCGCGATACTCGAGTCCGATCGCCCCGCCATGGCCATGATACTTGACTATTTTGAAGAAGGCGTCGGGATCGAAGCTCCCGTCGGCGCGTATCGCCAAAGCCGCCGGAGCGGCACTCGTCATTCCGCGCGCCAAATTCTCGTCCGATAGACCGCTCATGCCATCCGCTCCGCGGTCTCACGCACCAGTGAGATCATGTTGGGCAGGCCTTGGGTGCGGTTCGAGCTTAGCTCGCGCGCCAACTCGAACGGCTCTAGTTCGGCTGCTATGTCGGTCGCGGCGACCTCCGCGGCAAGTTTGTCCTGCACCGTCGTCAGGACCAGCGCGACAATGCCCTTGGTGATCGCCGCGTTGCTATCAGCCATGAAGTGCAACCGGCCGTCACCAAGCCGCGTGGGGTACAACCACACCGACGCTGAGCAGCCGCGCACCTTGGTCGCGTCGGTCTTGAGCGCCTCGGGCATCGGCTCGAGCTTACGGCCGAGGTCGATCAGCAGCCGGTAGCGATCGTCGCTCTCGAGAAATCCATATTCGTCGGCGAGGTCGGCAAGCGCGGGCAGGGCGGGGGCGTAGGTCATTATCCGCGCCTACCGCCGAGCTAGCGGTCGCGCAATTGGTCGATCTCGCGAGCCAGGCTGTTTTCCTTCTCGACCGCGATCCGTTCGAGCACCTGGATGCGGTTCTTGAGCTGCTCGACCTGGTCGCGCAGCCGCCGGTTGTCGCCGTCATCACCGTTCGGCTTAACGTCGAGCAATTGCTCATGATCGCGCCGCACGCCGCGCCGGACCTTCAGCACATTCGCGACCGAAACGATGGCCACGATGATGACGACCATTTCAAAGGGATTCATTACTACAGCCTCGATCGGTTGGCGGGGTCGTCACTCACTTCGCGTTGCTCTGCGCGGACAGCTGCGGCGGACGCAAGGCCTCGATTTGGGCGGCCGTATCGACCCCGCGGTCGGTGACGATCTGCTCGAGGACGCGCACCCGCTGTTCCAGCTGAGCATTGCTCGTGGCATATTGTGCAGCCTTTTCGGCGGTTTGGCCGGCCTGCAGTTCGAGTTGTTTTTCGCGCAACGAGAAGAAGCGCCTGGCCAGGTAGATCAGGAGCAAAGTCGGCGTCAGCACGACTATTAGCAGTCCCAACAGGTCGCCCGGACTCATTGGACCTTCTCCTTTTCCAGGCTACCGAGCGCGGCGATGCTCTCGGCGGTCTCATAGCCCTTGTCGGTGACAATCCGTTCGAGCACCGCAACCCGCTCGGCAAGCCGCTGCTTTTCGGAGCGCTGCTCGTCGGCATCGGCCAGCGCATTGCGCGCGGTGATGTCGAGCTGCTTTTTCTTGAGGCCGATCCAGCCCCAGCCGAGCCCCGACACAATCGCGGCAATCGGCACAAGCGGTCCCAAGTCCATGCGAATTCCCCTTTTAACTAGACGTCTTAGCGAAGCTGCTCAATCTCTTGGGCAAGGCTGTGATTTTCAGTCGTCACATAATATTCGATGTCGGCGAGGCGGCGATCGATGTCGCGCATCCGGCTCCTGATCTCGCGCGCGCTTTGGGCGGGTGAGGCGCGCACGCCTTGCCAGAACTGGCGCTCGTCTTTGCTGTCACTGGCAATTTCGCGCGGTTCGTCGCTCGCGATCCAGCCGGCGATGAAATAGACCGGGATCAGCGCGCCCGCGCCGATGAAAATCGACAGGACCAGTCCGATGCGGACGAGGTTGACATCGAGCCCGGTGTAGTTGGAGATCCCCGCGCACACGCCCATGATCTTCTTGTGGCGCTTATCGAGGTAGAAGCGGGTGCGGCTTGCCGGCTGGGCCATGATCAGTCTTCCCCGCTCAACAGGCGCTGGCGAGCGCTTGTTTCGGGCAGGCATTGCTGCTTCCAGTTGGGGTTCTCGGCGGTCATGATCCGCTCTATCGAGCAGAGCCGATCGTCCATTCGGCGCGCGGCGTCGTAAAGCTCGTCGAGCAGTTTCTCGTCGCCGCCGGTCAGCCGCGCCGCTGTCTTCCACTTGGTCATGTAATGGAACACCAGCCACGGCAGGCCGATGAACAGCGTCGTCATCGCAATCAGCGGAATCAGCACGTCTTCCACTTAAGCCCCCTTGGCCTTCAATGCGGCCTTCATTGCTTCCAGTTCGGCATCGACGCTGTCGCTCGCGCGCAGGTCGGCGATTTCTTCTTCAAGGCTTTTGGGCCCGGTCATGCCGAGCGCATCGGCACGCCCTTCCGCAAAGTCGGCCCGCCGCTCGAGCACCTCGAACCGCGAGAAGGCGTCCTCGGTGCGACTGCCGTTGACCATCTCGCGCGCTTTCGCCCGGGTGACGGCGCTTTCGATCCGCGATGAAATCGCGTTCTGCCGCGCCCGCGCCTCGCGCAGCTTGCCCTGCAGCTTCGCGATGTCGGCCTCGTAGCCCTTGAGCGTATCGTCGATCACTTTGATCTCGTCGCGTAAACCTGTCGCCATGTCGGCCGCCTTCTGACGTTCCATCAGCGCGGCCTTGGCGAGGTCCTCGCGGTCCTTCGACAGCGCCAGCTCGGCTTTCTCGGTCCAGCTTTCCTGCAGCTCGTCGAGCCGCCCGATTGCGCGGCGCATTTCCTTGCCGTCGGCGATCGACCGCGCCGCCGACGCGCGCACCTCGACCAGCGTTTCCTCCATCTCGAGGATGATCATGCGGATCATCCGCGCGGGATCTTCCGCGCGGTCGAGCAGCTCGGCCATATTGGCTGCAACAATGTCCCGCGTGCGGGAAAAAATGCCCATTCAACACTCCGTGTGCAAAGTTCAGGCGCCCTGTACCAATTTCTCTTTGCAGAGAACGTGCCAGACGTCAGAAAATGCCGCACTTCTAACAAATCTCGGGATTTTCGACCAACGGTGGTGTGAAAATCCTTGCTAGGTGATGGGATTTACCACCACATATTAGGCCATGGAGCGGAGCAATCAATTCGTCGGGCAAAGTCTCGCCTTCCTCGATGCGGTCGAGCGAGCCAGCCGCGCCGCCCCCCTCAACCGTCCCGTCCTCGTCATCGGTGAGCGCGGCACCGGCAAGGAGCTCATCGCAGAGCGGCTCCATCGTCTGTCTTCGCGCTGGTCCGGCCCGCTGGTGACGATGAACTGCGCCGCCCTTCCTGAAACGCTGATCGAGGCCGAACTGTTCGGTCATGAGGCCGGTAGCTTTACCGGCGCCGCCAAGACCCGCCACGGTCGCTTCGAGGAGGCCGACGGCGGCACTCTCTTCCTCGACGAACTTGCAACCCTGTCATCGCCCGCCCAGGACCGCCTCCTCCGCGCGGTCGAATATGGTGAAGTTACCCGCATCGGCGCTTCCAAGCCGATCCGCGTCGACGTCCGCATTGTCGCCGCCACCAACGAGCACTTGCCGCGCCTTGTCGACGAGGGCCGCTTTCGTGCCGACCTTCTCGACCGCCTCTCGTTCGAAGTCATCACGCTGCCGCCCCTACGCGTCCGCCAGGGCGATATCTCCCTCCTCGCCGACCATTTCGCCCGCCGCATGGCGGCAGAACTCGAATGGCCGCAGTGGCTCGGTTTCACCCCTCGGGCCGTCGCTGCGCTCGAAGCCTATCCCTGGCCCGGCAACGTCCGCGAACTGCGCAACGTCGTCGAGCGCGCCGTTTATCGCGCCGAAGACCCCGAGCGACTAGTCGATGCGATCCAATTCGATCCGTTCCACTCGCCCTGGGCCCCCGCCGACAGCGCCAGCGCCCCGCCGCTGGAAGACCCCGAACCGTCCTCGCCGCGTGAAGCCCCCGCAGTCAAAATCCCTGCGCCCGCCGCTACCGACGACCTCCGAAGCGCGGTCAATGCCTACGAACGCGCGCTCCTCGTCGAGGCCCTCTCGCGCAACCGCTTCAATCAGCGCGCCACCGCGACCGCGCTCGGACTCAGCTACGATCAGCTGCGCCACGCAATGAAGCGCCACAAGCTCCAGGAAAGCGCCGCGGCCTGATCGAACCGCAATTGCGTCATTGACTGGCAACCCGGGACCGCTAGGCGCGTTGACCAGACACTCACCCCAGCAGGAGCGATGCCATGTCCTTTACCCTCCCCGAACTGCCGTTCGCCAAGGATGCGCTCACCCCGCACATGTCGGCCGAGACGTTCGATTATCACCATGGCAAACATCACAAGGCCTATGTCGACAAGACCAATGGCATGCTCGGCGAGAAGGGCCTCGAAGGCGCCTCGCTGATCGAGGTGATCAAGGCGGCGTCGGACAAGGGCGAAAAGGGCTTGTTCAACAATTCGGCGCAGATCTGGAACCACAGCTTCTTCTGGCAGTGCCTAGCGCCCGCGGGCTCGACTTCGCCGTCGGGCAAGCTGGCGGAGATGATCGCCAGCGACTTCGGCGACCACGCAACTTTGTGTGAGAAACTGGCGACCGAGGCGACCAACCATTTCGCCAGTGGCTGGGGCTGGCTAGTGCTCAATAACGGCAAGCTGGAAGTGACGTCACTCCACGACGCCGACAGTCCCGTGGCGCACGACATGACCCCGCTGCTGACGCTCGATGTGTGGGAGCACGCATACTACATCGACTATCGCAACGAGCGCCCGCGCTTCCTCAAGACGGTGCTCGAGAACATCATCAACTGGGATTTTGTCGCGCAGAACCTCGACGGGCAGGGGGCCGGACGCGCCGACCAGCAGGGCTAGCGCTTGAGCCGGTAGCCAGTCCGGAACATCCAGGTAATGGCGGTGAGCGTGAAGAAGATGATCGCCACCAGTACCACCACGCTCGACCATACCGGCACGTCGGCGCGGCTATAGAATGTCCAGCGATAGCCGCTGACCAGATATACGACAGGGTTGAGCAAGGTCACTGTCCGCCACGGCTCGGCGAGCGCCGTCACCGAATAAAAGGCGCCGCCAAGGAATGTCAGCGGGGTGACCACCAGCATCGGCACAATCTGCAATTGCTCGAAACTCTGCGCCCAGACGCCGATGACGAAGCCAAGCAGGCAGAACGCCGTGCATATTGCGATCAGGAATCCGATCATCGCGAACGGATGGTCGACCCGTACGGGGACGAAGATCGTCGCCGTCGCCAGCGTGACCAGCGCGAGCACCAGCGACTTGGTCGCCGCCGCGCCAGCATAGGCGAGCACGGTCTCCAGGCTTGAGATCGGAGCTGAGAGCAGTTCGTAGATTGTCCCGCTAAACTTAGGAAAATAAATACCGAAGCTGGCGTTGAAGATTGATTGCATGAACACCGACAGTAAGGTCAGTCCGGGCACGATGAAGCTGCCGAACCCAACCCCCTCCATCGCCGTCATCCGGCTCCCCAAGGTCGATCCGAACACCACAAAATAGAGCGCGGTGGTAATCACCGGCGCGACCAGGCTCTGCCACAGCGTGCGCTGCGCCCGCGCCATCTCGAAGCGATAGATCGCCGCGACACCGTGCCAGTTCATGCTGTTGCTCCGTCACGCACCAGCGACACGAAGATATCCTCGAGGCTCGACTGGTAGGTCGACAAATCCTTGTAGCCGATCCCAAGCTCGCCGAGCCGCCGCATCAATCCGGCGATCCCGGTGCGCTCGGCGTAACTGTCGAACGAGTAGGCGAGGACATGCCCGCCGTCCTCGGTCGATACGCCCCACTCGCCAAGCTCGTCGGGAACACTCGCCATCGGCTCGGACAGCGATACCTTGAGCATCTTCTTGCCCAGCCGCGCCATCAGCGCTGACTTGTCCTCGACCGCAATCAGCTCACCCTTGGCGATGACCCCCACCCGATCGGCCATCTCCTCGGCTTCCTCGATGTAATGGGTCGTCAGGATAATCGTCGTGCCGTCGTCGCGCAGCTGGCGGACCAGCTCCCACATGTCGCGACGAAGCTCGACGTCGACCCCCGCGCTCGGCTCGTCGAGGAACAGAATCTCTGGCTCGTGGCTCAGCGCCTTGGCGATCATCACCCGGCGCTTCATCCCGCCCGATAATTCCATCATCTTGGTCTGGCGCTTGTCCCATAGCGTAAGCCGCTTGAGCAGCGTTTCGATCCTCTTGTTGTCCCGCGGCTTGCCATAAAGCCCGCGGCTGAAGCTGACGGTCGACCAAACCGTCTCAAACGCGTCTGTTGTCAGCTCCTGCGGCACCAATCCGATCTTCTGCCGCGCATGGCGATAATCGCACGCATGGTCGCGGCCATCGACCGTCACCGTGCCGCTGGTCGCGGTAACGATCCCGCAAACAATGCTGATCAGCGTCGTCTTGCCGGCGCCATTGGGCCCGAGAAGCGCAAGAATCTCGCCCCGGCGAATATCGAGATCGACGCTTTTCAGCGCCTCGGTCCCGTTGGCGTAAGCCTTGCGCAAGCCGCGGATCGAAAGGATCGTATCGTCGCTCATTCGACCGGCGGCGGGGCGGGCGGCCCCTCTTCGGCCTCGAGGCCGTGTTTCAGCAGCATCGGCATGTTGGCGATCCCGAACAGCAGCGACAGTGCAGTCACGCCCCACACCTTGACGGTCAACCATGTATCGAAGCTCAGTGTCCGCCGCATGATCTCATTGGCGATCGCGAGGCCAAGGAAATAAAGCCCCCAGTTGCGCGACAGGATCAGCCACCCGCTCTCGCGAAGACCGGGAAAGGCATAACCGAGCAGCGGCTTGAGCAACGGCTTGCCGAGCAACACTCCGCCGATCAGCAGCCCACCAAGTCCGACATAAATCACCGTCGGCTTGACCTGGATGAAGGTCGCGTCGTGCAAATAGAGCGTCAGCCCGCCGAACCCGATGATGAGGAACGCCGACAGCCACAGCATCTGCGATACACGGCGAAAGACGATCAACCCGGCGATGATTGCGGCGACGATCGCGATCATGAACACGGCGGTGCCGATGAATACCCCGGCGACTTTATAGGCGATGAAAAAGGCCAGCAGCGGGCCGAAGTCGATCGCGAAAT
>JANMWM010000121.1:0-10044 GCA_031394005.1 Sphingomonas sp. | reverse complement strand
GCGCGGCGGTCGCGCTGTCGCCGGATCGCGCAGCGTCGCGCGCGTCGCGCGCGGCGACGGCGGCGACGGCGCGCGAATGTTCGGCGGCGGCGCGGTGGCTTTCTACCGTGGTGGCGGCGGCGTCGCGGTCTGTTTTGGCGCCGTCGGCCGAGGCAGTGAGCACGGGCAAGTCGGCGTCGAGCGCGGCGAGACGGTTGGCGCGGACGAGGCTGTCGGCCGCCGCAGCGCCGCCGCCGATCGCGACGAAGCCGTCCCAGCGGCGGACCCGTCCATCGTGGGTGACGATGCGCTGGCCGGGGGCGAGGTGCTGCCCCCCGTCGGTCTTGACGACCCCGATCTGGGCGAGGCGGCGGTGGAGTTCGGGCGGCGCGCGAACATGGGCGATGAGGGGGGTCAGGCCGGAGGCGAGCGAAGGGTCGTGGCCACTTTCGCCGCCTTCCCAACGGCGCGCCCCGGTGCCGCCGATGTCGGCCTCGAGATCGTCGCCGAGCGCGGCGGCGAGCGCGCGTTCGAAGCCGGCGTCGGCGGCGATGGTCGCGAGTGCCGAGCCGGCGCGGCTATGGTCGAGCGCACGGACTAGGGCACCGCGCTCAGCCTCGGCGACGGCGAGTGCGGCACGGGCGGCAGCAAGAGTGGCTTCGGCGGAATCGCGCCATTCGACAGCGGCGGCGCGACCGGTTTCGGCGGTTGCGAGCGCGGTCTCGGCAGACTTGGCTTCGTGTGTGGCGGTGGCGACGCGGGCTTCCGCAGCGGCAATCGCGTCACGATGGTATTCACCGTTCCCTAACGCGGCTAGTTGGGCGGCGAGACGTGTGACTTCTGCCTCGGCGCGCGCGGACTGGGCCTGCGCGGCGTCGAGCGCGGCTTCGGCGATCCTGCGCTCGGTGCGCATCGCGGCATCTCTCGCGCGTAGCCCGGCGAGTGCCGCCTCGGCGTCACGCGACGTCGCTTCGGCGGCGTTAAGGTCAGCCGCGATCCGGGCAGCGATGCTCTCGCCGCCGGCGAGCCGCGCCTCGATTCCTTTCCGTTCGGCGTCGAGCGCGGCGGTAGCCATCGACGCATCCTCGCCAAGCCCCTGCTCGCGCGCGGTTTCCACGGCGAGTGCGGCGGCCAGGCGCTCGAGTTCGGCAAGCCGGCGAACGACCGTGTCGCGGCGAGCGCGCGCCGTGGCGAGTAGGTGAGCAAGGTTACGGGCCTCGTCGCGCGCTTCCTGCGTCGCGGTGCGGCGGCGCGAGACTTCGGCCGCGCCATACTCCTGCGCGACCTGAGCACGGCTCATCGCGACCTGAAGTGATTGGACTTCGCCCGCCGCCGCCTTGGCCTCGCCATCGGCAACCTGCGCGGCGCGGTCGGCCTCGGCCCAACGCGCGAAAATGAGCCGCGCCTCGGCGGTGCGGATTCGCCCAGTGCAGGCGCGGTAACGCTCGGCGGCGCGCGCCTGGCGGCGAAGCTGGCCGATGCGGGCCTCCTGGTCAGCGAGCAGCTCGTCGAGCCGAACGAGGTTTGCTTCGGTCGCGCGAAGCTTCTGCTTGGCGTCCTTGCAGCGGACGTGGAGCCCCGAGATCCCGGCGGCTTCCTCGAGCAACATGCGGCGCTCGACCGGCTTGGCGGCGATGACCGCGCCGATTCGGCCCTGCGACACGAGTGCAGGGGAATGCGCGCCCGTCGCAGCGTCGGCGAACAACAGCGCGACATCCTTGGCGCGGACATCGCGACCGTCGAGACGGTAGGCCGAGCCCGCGCCGCGCTCGATTCGGCGGGTAACCTCACTGTCGCCATCGTTCGTGTCGACCAGCAACGAGACCTCTGCGAAGTCGCGCGCCGGGCGGCTTGCGGTGCCGGCGAAGATGACGTCGTCCATGCCGCCGCCGCGAAGCGACTTGGCGCTGCCCTCGCCCATCACCCAGCGAATCGCCTCTAGCAGGTTTGACTTGCCGCAGCCGTTGGGGCCGACGACCCCGGTCAGCCCGGGCTCGATGCGCAGTTCGGCGGGCTCGACGAAGCTCTTGAAACCGCTGAGCTTTAACCGCCTGATCCGCACACCTTCGCTCCCCCGAAAGCTCCCCTTAGCCCAGCGCCGCCTTGATCTTGGGCTCGAGCAGGTTCCACGTCGCGGTGTCGGGAACGACCGTGCCGTTGATGAGGAAGGTTGGCGTTCCAGGCAGGTTATACTGCGAGACGGCGTCGCTGTTCATCTGGACGAGGCGGTCTACTTCCTTCGTGTCGGCGAGGCAGGCCTCGGTCTTGGCGACGGGCACACCGCGCATCGCCGCGAACTGCGGGAAGCCCGCGAGCTTGGCGAGGGCCGGGAACTGCTGCGCCGGGGGCAGTTTCGAAGTGGCGTCGGCGACAGCCGGCGGGACAGTCTGGAGCTTGGCGACCCATTCGAGCTGCGCAGCGTAGATCGCGCGGGTCAGGCCGAACACGCTTTTCGCGCCATTGCAGCGGGCGACGAGGCTGGCGGCGAGGTCGTATGGATCGCGCACGAAGTTGCGGAATTCCCAGCTCACCTTGCCGTTCTTGACATAGCTGGCGAGCAAAGTCGGCACGCCTTCCTTGTCGAACGCGGCGCAGTGCGGACAGGTCAGCGAGCCATATTCGATCAGTTTTACCTTGGCGTCAGGGTTGCCCATGACGAAGCCACCGGCAGCGGTCGGGGCGACAGCTTCGGTCCAGTCGCCGCTGGCGGGAGCGGCGACGGCGACGGTCGGCGCGCTGGTGGTGGCGTTGGCGGCGGGCGCGTCGCCCGCCTTCTTGGTGCAGGCAGCAGTGGCGGCGAGCACGCCGGCGGCAAGCAGCAGGACCAGGGTTTTCATAATTTCACTTTCGCGAGGGAGGATTTTAACTGGGTTTCGACGACCGCCCAGGCGCTAGGTCCTGCGCTGTAGTCGACGGTGGCGCCATTGATCATGAAGGTCGGGGTGCCGTGGACCTGATACTTGTTCGCGGCGTCGGCGGTAACTTTGACAGCCTTGTCTGCGACAGCCTGGTTGCGCAAGCAGGCTGAGATTTTCGCGGCCGGGACGCCGTGGGCGACTCCGAACGCGGGGAAACCGGCGGCGGTGCCGATCGAGGCGAACTGTTCGGACGGCACGAGCTTGCGGATCGCCTCGAGCCGGTCGGCGGGAATCGCCTGCATCTTCGCGACCCAGTCGGGCTGGGCGGCGTAAAGCGCTCGCATCATCGGGAAGAAGCTCGCCGCACCGGTGCAGCTTGCCGTCAGCGTTGCGGGTATATCGTAGCCGCTGAGCAAGAAGGGGCGGAATTCCCAGCTGACGCGGCCGGTGCGGACATAGGCGGCAAGCGGGGCGGCGGCGGTTTCGTCGAAATGGCGGCAGTGCGGGCAGGTCAGCGAGCCATATTCGACGAGCTTCACCTTCGCCGCGGGGTTGCCCATGACGAAGCCGCCCGCAGCAGTGGCGCTGGCAACGCGGGTCCAGTCGGTTGGAGCCTTGCCATGTGCGACATAGCTGCCATGCGCCGAGTGCGAGTGAGGAGCGGCGGCAAGCGCCAAGACGGCGAGCAGGATCATCAGGAAACTTTCGGAAGATTCATGAGCGAGGGGAACGGCTGCGGCGGGTCGACTCGCGGCGGGCCGGTGGTGGCGGCGATCTGGCCCGCGAGGCTCGTCAGGCAAGCGCGAAGTTCGTCGTCGGCAATGGCGCGGAGTCCGTCGCCGAACTCGGCCGGGACCGGCGCGGGGGCCTGGCGCTTGATCCTCACGACAGTCTCAACGATGCGGCCCTGACGGAAAGCGATCCGTGCGACGGCTTCATAGCCGAAAAAGCGATTGACCTTCTCGACGATCATCGGGGCGAGGTGTTGCATCAGCGGGGCATGCGCGCCCTCGACAACCAGGCTGAGCGTCCCGCCCGATTTCTTGCCTGCGGGGAAGCGGATCGATTCGGGGATCGAAACGCGGGCGTAGCGTTCGCCGACGATTTCCTTCCAGCGGCTGACCACCGCGCCCTGGACGAAGCCGAAGCGCTTGAACGCCATGCCGCTGACGTCGCCCGCAATCTCGCCGGCAAGGCGGGCGTAGCCGCGACGCGGGGCTTCGGACGGGGTGGAACGCTTCGACATTTTATCCGTCCATGCCATAGGCGGCGCGTGATCGCCAATATCGCTTCGTCGCTGCTCGAACATTATCGGTTGAACGCGCGGCCGCTGCCGTGGCGGGCGATGCCGGGCGAAGTGGCGCCGGACCCGTATCGGGTGTGGCTCAGCGAGGTTATGCTACAGCAGACGACAGTCGCGACGGTCGGCCCGAGGTTCGCGCGGTTCGTGGAGCGGTGGCCTTGCGTCGAGGCACTGGCGGCCGCGTGCGACGAGGACGTGCTGAGCGAGTGGGCGGGACTCGGATATTATGCGCGGGCGCGCAATTTGATCATGTGTGCACGTGAAGTCGCGGCGAGCGGTGCGTTTCCGCGCGACGAGGCGGGGTTGCGCGCCTTGCCGGGACTCGGCACCTACACCGCAGCGGCGATCGCGGCGATCGCGTTTGGCCAGCGCGCGGTCGTAATTGATACCAATGTCGAGCGGGTCGTAGCGCGTCTGTTCGGAGTGCGGCGACCAGTGGCGCATGCGAAAGCTGAAATTCGTGCGTTGGCGGACGGAATCACTCCGGACGACGATGCTGGCGATTTCGCGCAGGCGATGATGGACTTGGGAGCGACGATTTGCCGGCCCCGGGCGCCCCGCTGCGGGGAGTGTCCGCTGAAAGCGCATTGTGCGGCGTTCGCGAGCGGCGAGCCCGAGGTCTTCCCCGCGCCAAAGATCAAGCGCCCGCGACCTCACCGCTTCGGCACCGCCTGGTGGATCGAGCGGGACAATTGCCTGTGGCTCGAGCGGCGACCGGCGAAAGGCCTGCTCGGGGGGATGGCGGCGCTCCCCGGCGGAGAGTGGGGCGACATCCCCCTCCCTGCCCCGATGCTGGCTCAAGTATCGCACGGTTTCACCCACTTCACGCTCGACCTCGCGATCATCACTCGTGCGCAGTCCCTCGGCGAGGGCTGGTGGCAACCGCTCGACGCGCTTAGCGAGGCCGGCCTGCCGACCCTCTACCGCCGCGCGGTTGAGGCGGTGCTTGCCCGACGGAGTGACCTGTTTGCCTGAACCCTTCTTCTCCGGTGCGGGGCTCGACCGCGCCGATGCGCTTCGCCCCGATCCCGATGCCATCGCCCGATTCGCACGCGATCCCAACGCGCGTTCGCTGCTGTGGACCAATGGTGCACCCGCGCTGAACGACCAGGGCGAGCTTTGCTGGATTAAGATGATGCCGGGCGAAGCGCCGCTGTTCCTCGGACTGGACGGCGGACTGCCGCGTTTCTCACCGCTTCCCTACGCAGCAGTGCCGGTCGATAGCCGTGCTCACTTCGGTCTACTAGGGCTGCTCGGATCACGCGACGCGCCGCTGTTCGCCGCTGCGCTGAGCCTTGCCAACTGGCACCGGCGGCACCTGTTCTGCTCGGTCTCGGGGCATCCGACCGAACCGGTGCGCGGCGGCTGGTCGCGCAAGTGCGAGACTTGCGCCGCCGAGCATTTCCCGCGCGTCGACCCGGTCGTGATCATGCTCGCCGAGCATGATGGGCGGCTGCTGCTCGGGCGACAACCGCAATATCCACCGGGACGCTATTCGGCGCTCGCCGGGTTTATCGAGGTCGGCGAGACGATCGAGGCCGCGGTCGCGCGGGAGCTTCACGAGGAAGCCGGCATCGAGGTCGCCGACGTGACCTATGTCGCGAGCCAGCCGTGGCCCTTCCCTTCGAGCCTGATGATCGGATGCAAATCGCGCGCCCTCGGTGACGAACTCGTCATCGACAAGACCGAACTCGACGACGCCCGCTGGTTCAGCCGCGCCGAGATCGCCGCAGCGATGGCCCCCGAGCCGGGCGCTGTCTTCATCGCCCCGCCGCGCTTCGCCATCGCGCACACGCTGCTCGAACATTGGCTCGCTGCTTGATGATTGGCAGTGGCCGCTTTAAGGGCGTGGCCCAGAGCCAAGGCCCCTTCGAACGCGTGACGAGGTTTCATGAACGACCGTAGCAATTTTATCGCCATGTTCGTGCTCGCCGCCGGGATCGTCGCGCTCGGCGGCTCGATCGTCACCGGCGAGGTGTTCAACCACGAACGCCCCGAGAAGATGGGCTACCCGATCGCGGGCGTAGTCGAGGAAGGCGCAGCCGCCGCGGTGGCCGAGAAGCCGATCGAATTCTACCTCGCCAGCGCGGACTCGGCGAAGGGAGCCGACGTGTTCAAGAAGTGCGCCGCCTGCCACAACGCCGAAAAGGGCGGAGTCAATGCGCTCGGGCCGAATTTGTGGGGCGTGCTTGGCGACGGAGTCGGCAAAGGACGTGGTTTCGCCTGGTCCGAGGCGCTGGCCGGCGTCGGCGGCAACTGGGACTGGACCTCGCTTAATCACTGGCTGAAGAGTCCCAAGGCAATGGCCGCCGGTACGAAGATGACTTTTGCCGGGCTGTCGAACCCGGAGGAGCGCGCCAACGTCATTGCCTATCTCAACAGCAAGAGCGATGCGCCAAAGCCGCTCCCCGCGGCGCCGAAGGAAGATCCCAAGGCCGCTGCCGGTACTCCGGCCGGCGATGCCAAGGCCGCCGCCGAAGCGAAGGGCGCGGGTGCGCAGAAGGCGCCGAATACCGCGGTGCTGACCGAGCAGCAGGCGGCGACGGGTGGCTCCAAGAATGTTGGCGGCGAAGGTGCGGCCAAGCTCACCGGGCCCAAGGGCGTCGCGACCAAATAAGGTGACCGAACGGGGTCAGCCCCGCTCGTGCCGCCCCTTGGAATAATGCGCCTGGACCGCGGCCCAGGCTCCCTCCGCGCTGTCGCACCAAGTGATCAGGTCAAGGTCGTGCTGGCTGATCACTCCTTCGTCGGCAAGCGCCTGAAAATCGACGACCTTGTTCCAGAAGTCACGCCCGAACAGCAGGATCGGCATCGGTCGCATCTTGCCGGTCTGGATCAGCGTCAGCAGCTCGAACATCTCGTCGAATGTCCCGAACCCGCCGGGAAACACCGCCACGGCTCGGGCACGAAGCAGGAAGTGCATCTTGCGAAGTGCGAAATAGTGAAACTGGAAGCTCAGGTCGGGGGTGACATAGGGGTTGGGTAATTGCTCGTGGGGAAGCACGATGTTGAGCCCGATCGACTCCTTGCCCATGTCCTCCGCTCCACGATTGGCGGCAGCCATGAACGACGGTCCTCCGCCTGAGCAAACCACAAAGTGGCGCTTGCCCTCGTCGTCGAGCGGATACTGGCTGACCAGCCGGGAAAGCTCGCGCGCGATGTCGTAATAGTGCGACTTGGCCTTGAGGCTCTCCGCCACCGCCTTGGCCTTGTTGCCGCGCGCCGCCTCGACCAGCTCGTCGGCCATCGCTGGTTCGGGCACTCGCGCCGACCCGTAAAAGACGAAGGTCGAGGCGATGTTGGCCTCGTCGAGCAGAAGCTCGGGCTTGAGCAGCTCGAGCTGGAAGCGCACCGGGCGCAGATCCTCGCGCAGCAGGAACTCAGTGTCCTGGAACGCCAGCTTGTAGGCCGCGCTCTCGGTCTGCGGCGAGGAGGGGACGTGGCGCGCCGTCTGGGCGTCGACCTTGGCGGCGGGAAAGACCCGCTTGGGCGGCAAGTTCTTGTCAGTCATCTTCGGTGCCGTAGCGGCTTTCACCGCTACGGCAACATGCTCAGGCCGCTTCAGCGCGCGATCCCGCCCAGTCCAGTCGGCGGGTGACGTACATCGTCCCCGCCAGCGCCGCGAAGAGCAGAATCGATCCAATCAGCAGCGAGTAGGCGTCGAGGCTGAGCAGAACGTAGAGTACGGCATAGAGCACTGCGAGGATCGCACCGATCACCCCTGCGCGGCGCCAGCTCCTGAGCACCGCTCCCGAGTAGGCGGTGGTGAGTCCGGTGATCGCTGTCGCGGCGACAAGGTAGGCGGGGGTGAAGCTGATCACTTCTGCGAAGGCGAGCAACAGGACGAAGAACAGCACGAGCCCGGCGCCGGCGAGCAGATATTCGATCGTCGCGACGCGCACTCCGCCGATAATGTCGAACAGCAAATAGGCGAGAAAGGTGGAGCCGACGAACAGAAAGCCGTATTTGGTCGCGCGATTGACTTGCGAATAAAGGTCGACCGGTTCGATCAGCGCGATGGTGGCGGATTGTGCACCCTGCCGTGGCACGACCTTTGCCTCCTCGGTGCCCTCGACGAACAGCAGCGATCGGCCCAGCGCGAGGTTGCCGATGCGATAAGTCGCGTCGAACCCGCTCTCGCCGACCTTGCGATCATCGGGAAGGAATTCGCCGCCGAAGCTTGGGTTGCTCCACGTCGATTTTACGCGCCACGCCGAATCACCGGCGCGCGGCGCGAAGGCGAGGCTGCCATTGCCGCGCAGTACGTAATCGAAATCGACCGCGAGCCGCGCGGGGTTGACCTTGGTCAGGTCGACCGGGGCGTAGAAGCCGGTGCCGACGAGGCTGGTTCCCCCGCCCGGCCCTAGCGCGAGCTTGGCGCCGCCGACGCGGACATCGGGATTGCCCGACAGGCCGTGCGCGTCGGAGATGCCGAAGCGAAGTTCGGCGCGGCCGAGTTGAAGGCTGCCCGGCTGTACGCCCAGTTTGGTGAGATCCGACGGCAGCTGGAACAGCGCGCGCCCTCTGGTGTCAGCACGGTAGATCACGACATCATAGATCGAGCGTGAGCGGCGGTCGGGCGCGATGCTGGTCGCCGCATCGACCCCGCTCGGCGCAAGGACAAGCCGCCGCTCGATCGGCGCGGTGCGCATCACCGGCTGGCCGCCCACCTGCTCGGTGGTGTTGACGGTCTGTTCGAACGGGATCGACAGTTCCGGCCCGGCGATGACCTGAGCCCCACCCCATCCGGCGGCAATCGACGCTCGCGCCTGGGTCGATTGCGACTGGCGGTCATAGACCAGCAACCAGGCCGAGAAGATCGGGATCGAGAGCAGGAAACCGATGAGCAATGCGCGGAGGAATTTGCGGCTGGGAGTGGACTCAATCATCGGTTCATCGCTCCAAATCCACGACTCGTCGTAATCCATACACCGTTCCCCGTCAAAATATTCGGGCGAAAGCCACGAAAAAGCCCGCCGCGACGATGCCGGGGCGGGCCAGTTTTCGTCAGGAAGCCAGGCTCTCAGTACACCCGCGCCTTAGGCTTGATATACTCGATCTCATCGGTGAGAGTATATTCGTGGACCGGGCGGTAATCAATCTTGACCGACCCGCCCTCGCCGCCCCAGCCATCGAACCAGGCGATGCTGTGCTTCATCCAGTTGGCGTCGTCGCGGTGCGGAAAATCCTCGTGCATATGCGCGCCGCGGCTTTCCTTGCGGTTGGCGGCGCAGTGCATGGTGACCACCGCTTGGCTGAGCATATTGTCGAGCTCTAGCGTCTCGATCAGGTCGCTGTTCCAGATCAGGCTACGGTCGGATACGCTGACGTCCGTCATCCGACGGTAGACCGCGTCGATCTTGGCAACGCCTTCGTCGAGCGTTTTTTCGGTGCGGAAGACTGCGCAGTCGGCCTGCATCGTGCGCTGCATGTCGACGCGGATTTCGGACGTTCTGGTCTGGCCGTGCGCGTTGCGAAACTTGTCGAGCCGGGCGAGCGCGAGGTCGGCGCTGTCCTTGGCGAGCAGCTTCTGCGCGGCCTTCGGCTTGATCACCTCGGCGAGGCGATGCCCCGCGGCGCGGCCGAACACGACGAGGTCGATCAGGCTGTTCGAACCCAGCCGGTTGGCGCCGTGGACAGAGACGCACGCCGCCTCGCCGACCGCGAACAGCCCGGGGACAACGCTATCGGGTTCGCCGTCCTTGAGCGTGACCACCTCACCGTGGAAGTTCGTCGGGATTCCGCCCATGTTGTAGTGGACCGTCGGGGTGACCGGGATCGGCTGGCGGGTGAGGTCGACCCCGGCGAAGATCTTCGCGGTTTCGGAGATGCCGGGAAGGCGCTCGGCGAGGATCTTGGGGTCGATATGGTCCAGGTGGAGGAACATGTGATCCTTGTTTTCGC
>JANMWM010000303.1:0-12202 GCA_031394005.1 Sphingomonas sp. | reverse complement strand
CGCCCACAGCCGCACCGCCGACCTCCCCTCGGTCGTGCGCCAGGCCGACTTCGTCGTTGCCGCGGTCGGCCGGCCTGAGATGGTCAAGGGCGACTGGCTCAAACCCGGCGCAACCGTGATCGACGTCGGCATCAACCGCGTTGCCGTCACCGGCGCTAATGATTCTGGGGGCAAGACCCGCCTTGTTGGCGACGTCGACTTCGCCTCGGCATCGCAAGTCGCCGCGGCGATCACTCCCGTCCCGGGCGGCGTCGGCCCGATGACCATCGCCTGCCTCATTCGCAACACGCTCGTCTCGGCCGCCCGCCGCGAGCGCTTCAAGCTGGAGAACCGCCTGTGATTGCCTTGCTCCTCGCCGCCGCGCTCAGCGCTCATGCCCCGACCGCGATCGACGCCGAGCGCGCCTTCGCCCGTGATGCGCAGGCGATCGGCCAATGGGCCGCCTTCCGCAAATACGCCGCGCACGACGCCGTGATGTTCACGCCGCAAGCCGTCTGGGCGCGCGACTTCCTGCGCGATCGCAAGGAACCGGCGCACCCGGTCGCCTGGTCCCCTTCGGCCTCGATCATGTCGTGTGACCGTAGTGTCGCGATCAACGCCGGTCCCTACGCCACCGCCGACGGCCACCATGGCCGCTTCACCACCGTCTGGCTCAAGGGCAAGCGTGGCTGGAACTGGACCTACGACGGTGGCGAGCCGACCCCGCAGGCCGTCCCCACGGGCCCCGTCCCGATCGTCAGCCGCGCCGCTTGCACCGGCCACCCGACCGGCGCCCCGATCGCCACCCCGCCCGCGCTATCGCCGCCGGGTACGGGCAAGCCCAACGACTATGGCCGCGGTGAATCCGCCGATCGCTCGCTCGGCTGGGACTGGAAAGTCGACAAGACCGGCACGCGCACCTTCCGGGTCTATCAATGGACCGGCCGCCACTACGCCCAGCGGGTCTACCAGCGCGTCGCGCCGTAAGTGTTTGCGCTCTTCACCACTGCGTTGGTTAGCTTCCTCGTCATCATCGACCCCCCGGGGTGCGCCCCGATCTTCGCCTCGCTGACCGTGGGGACCAGCGCCGATCACCGCCGCAAGATGGCGGTCCGCTCGTCGCTGATCGCACTCGGCATCCTGCTGTTCTTCGCGCTGCTCGGGCGGCCGCTGCTCCACACGCTCGGCATCACGCTGGCCGGCTTTCGCCTCGCCGGGGGGATCATGCTGTTCATCATCGCGCTCGAGATGGTGTTCGAGAAGCGCACCGCCCGCCGCGAGGAGCGCGCCCATGCGGTCGAGGCCGAGGGAGCCGATGATATTTCGGTCTTCCCGATGGCCATCCCGATGATCGCCGGCCCCGGCTCGATCGCCACCGCCATGCTGCTGGTCTCGCGCGCGGAAGGCGTTGGCGAGACGGTCGCCGTGCTCGCGGCGATGGCGCTGGTCATCGCGCTGACCCTGCTGTCGATGCTCGCAGCCGGCCCGCTGATGCGGCTGATCGGCGCCAAGCTCGAGGCGATGATCACGCGCATCCTCGGCGTCATCCTCGCCGCGCTCGCCGCCCAGTTCGTGATCGATGGGTTGAAACAGAGCTTCCCCGGGCTTTCCTGAGCGCAGAGCAAGAACGGCCTAACCGACGATCCGGTACATCTTGAGCGGGTTGTCCTTGGGCATCGGGATGTCCTGCAGCCACGCCGGCACCTGCCCCCGCGACAGTTGACCGTAGAAACCGTTCGGCGTCTCGGCCAGAAAGATCGTCGTCTGCGACATCGCCGGGCAGGTCAGGACGTAATCCGCGTGATAGCGCAACATGATCGCATGCGCCTCGTCCGCCGTCCCGCGAAAGGCGTGCATGACGTCGCCGATCGCGTCGCCGTTGCGGTGATAAGGCCCGGCAATCGACTTGTGGTGCGTCACGGTGATCAGCCGCGGCGCCAAATCGACGAAAGTGAATACCGTCCCCGCCGGCTGCAGCGCGACAGGCTTCATCGCCCACATCGTCGGGCACAGATTGTTCGCTCTATTGATCGATTGCTCAACCTTGCTGTTCTTCTTGGCCGGCACGAAGTTGATCAGCGTCGGCACCAGCGCCCCGAAGCCGAGCAGCGCGATGACCGTCGTACCGAGCACCCGCACTATGCTGTTTTCCGACGCGAAGGCACGCGGGGTCAGCAGCCACGGGATCGCCACCGCGCCGACCACGCCGAGCATCTGCGCCGCCGGTCCGGTGCGCGTCTGCCACGCGAGCAGGGCCGTCGCCGCCACCGCTGGCGCCGCGACCGACAGCAGCGCGCGCAACCTCTCGCGGTCTTGCCTGAGCGTCCAGCCGAGCAGCGCATAGCCAACGATCCCGGTCACCGGCAGCGCGAGGATCAGCGAGGCGATCTGCCAGCCATTGGCCCACACCGGCCGCGCCTCGCGCACATGGCTCAGCCACAGCTGCGCGACCTCAGGCGACACCCCCTCCAATCGCGCCAGGCAGTGCGACCACATCAGCGCATGGAACGCCGCCACGATCGCCCCCGCAGCCAGTGCGAGCGCGAGCCGCACGGTCCACTTCTCGACCCGCAGCATCGCCAGCCCGAGCAGCAAGGCGCCGCCGACCAGCGCATCCGATAGCCACACCGGCGACAGCGCGTCGCACACCGGCTGCCGGTTGGCGTAGGATGCGAACCCCGCGAACCCCAGCGCACAACCCCCGCTGATGCTCACCGCGAACGCCGCCAGCCGCCGCCGTTCGTCGCGGTCGTCGACCCACGACAGCGCCGTCGCGATCCCCGACATCGCGATGTAGATGATCATCTCCAGCCCGATGGTCAGAGACAGCGCCCCCGCGAGGCCCGTCGTCAGCCCGCCGCGCGCGCGTTTCGAGTCGGCCATCCCGCACACCCCGATCGCCAGCAGCGCGAGCTGCCAGCCGTGGTGATCGATCCTCAGCGGCGTCACCATGCCCAAAGTCGACCCGGCGAAGAACAGCGCGATGATCGCCAGCGGCCACGCTAGTGGTGCCATCAGCCGCCGCGCCGTCAGCACGATCGCGACCATCATCGGCAGCAGCGGCAGCAGCGGCGCCACCGCCACCGCCACCTGCTCGGCAACGCGCCCGCCGACCAGCGGCCGCAGCGCCAGGATAATTCCTGCAAGTGGCAGGTCGACCAGCCGCGACCAGTGGATATTGGCCCCGAACGGCGGATTCATCTTGTATTGGCGAAGGTCGAACCAGTCCTGCCCGGCGATGAGCGCACGGACCTGGCTCATCCGCATATTGTCGTCAGTGTCCCCAAGCGCGAACCCGCGGATCCGGTTCCATTCGCTAAACAGGAAAAAGGCTGACAGACCGATCCATGCGGCCACCACCGCCCACCGCCAATGACGATCCAATCGATCAAGAAAGTTGTCCACGCGCGCCCGCCCCGAAAAAAATGGCTTCCGTGCTTTAGTCACTGCCGTCTAGAGAGCAAGCTGATGCGCGCGCTTTCCCTCCTGGTCCCGTCCTCGATCGTGGGGGAACGTCGCACGATGCTGCTTCAGGGGATGCGCTACACGATCGCCGGCGGGATGATCACCTTGCTGGTCGCGGCGAGTTATTGGGCGGTTGCAACCTGGCTGCATGTTGATGCCAATCTGGCACTAGCGCTGGTATTCGTCTTCTTCTCAATGGTCAGCTATGTCACCCACGGCAAGTACAGCTTCCAGGACCATGGCAATCGCGACCGCCATTATGTTCGCGCAGTGCGTTTCTTCATCATCAACCTGCTCGGCTTCGCCTTGAACCAGCTGTTTGTGTGGTTCTTTGTCAAGCATCTGGACGGGCCAGCCTGGTGGCCGATCCCTTTGATCGTCGTGCTGACGCCTCTCGTCACCTTCACCCTCCACCGCCGCTGGGTCTACGCGTGACCGAGCGCGTCTTGTCGATCATCGTTCCCGTCATGAACGAGGAAGAGGCAGTCGGACCGTTCATCGAGCGCGTCACGAAGGTTCTCGCCCAACTTCAGGATCCTGCGGCGACATCCTACGAAATTCTGTTCGTCGATGACGGCAGCCACGACCGCACCCTTGCCACCATCACCGCCGCCAGCGCCCTCGATCCTCGCATCCGGGCGCTGTCGCTGTCACGTAATTTCGGCAAGGAAGCCGCGCTTTCGGCTGGCCTCGACCACGCCCGCGGAGAGGCGGTTGTGCCGCTTGATGTCGATCTGCAAGACCCGCCCGAAATCCTCGGCAGCATGTTGCGGGAATGGCGCGCGGGGAATGACATCGTCTACGGTGTGCGCGACAATCGACAGACCGACAGTTTACCCAAGCGGCTTACCGCCGATCTCTATTATCGCGCGCACAACTGGCTGAGTCAGGACAAAATCCCCGAACATGCCGGCGACTTTCGCCTGCTCGACCGGAAGGTCGTCGAGGTCATTCGCCGACTACCCGAGCGAAACCGCTTCATGAAGGGACTGTTCGCCTGGGCGGGGTTCAAGCAGGCTTCGGTCCGCTACCACCGCGAGACGCGCGCCGTCGGCTCGACCAAATTCCATTACTGGAAGCTGTGGACGCTGGCGATCGATGGCATCACTTCCTCCTCGACGGTCCCGCTCCGCGTCTGGAGCTATCTCGGCGGGTTCGTTGCGCTCGGCGCTATTTGCTATTCGATTCTCATTGTAGTGCGCACCTTGCTCTACGGCGTTGAAGTTCCAGGCTACGCTTCGCTACTCGTCACAATCCTGTTCCTCGGGGGCCTTCAACTGCTCTCGCTCGGTGTACTTGGTGAATATGTTGGGCGAATCATGATCGAATCCAAGTGTCGCCCCATCTACGTCATTCGCTCGATTGTTGGGGAATAAGCGATGGAGCGGCAGGCGTTCGACCGCATGGCCGAACTCGATTCGACCCACTGGTGGTATGTCGCGCGCCGGCACATCCTTGCCAGTCTGATCGAACGAGAAGTTCGCCTGCCGCCCGATGCGGAGATTTTGGAGATCGGCTGCGGAACGGGTCATAACCTTAAGATGCTCGGCCGTTACGGCGCGCTGGAGGCTGTTGAACTTGACGAAGACGCCCGCGCGCTCGCCACCAAGCGCCTTGGCCGCCCGGTGCGCGCCGGAAAATTGCCCGATATCGCTTTCCAATTCGACAAGACCTTCGACCTCATCACGCTGCTCGACGTGCTTGAGCATATCCCGAACGACGGGGCGGCGCTCGCCGCGATTTTCCGCCTGCTGAAGCCGGGTGGAAAGCTGTTGCTGACGGTGCCCGCCAACCCTTGGATGTGGAGCGCACACGATACGGTCCACCACCACTATCGCCGTTATCGCAAGAGGGAAATCGCTGCTCTCGGCCGCGAGGCGGGACTAGAGATTGACCTGCTCAGCCCGTTCAATTCGTTGCTTTACCCGCCGATCGCAGCGGTGCGGCTGCTCGGCAAGCTACGCGGCAAGGAAGATTCGGACGACCGCATGCCTTGGGCTCTGGTCAACGGATTATTGTCGGCTGTGTTCGGAATGGAAGCCGCGCTCGTCGGCCGTGTCCCGTTCCCAGTGGGGGTCTCGCTTGTGGCCATTCTCCGCCGGCCCGTTGCGGTCATAAACAGCATCGAATCGCGGTCCTCATAAAGCTTGTCCCAATCCTTTACGAGGTCGGAGTTGTAGGGCAATTTCGGCACGATCCAGACATAGTCGAACTTTGCTCGCGGAAAGGTCGCAAGCGCACGATCAAGTCCAAAATACGTGTTATTCCCGCATTCATTGGGATGAACCATCTGCGATGGATCGTTCGCCCACCGACCGAACCCAAGATCGGGCCTGACTGTAAGCAGCTGCGCGCCGGGCATCTGCCATTCGCTGTTGACCAAAGCATCCTTGCGGAAAATGACCATCGCGCCAAGCTGGCTTTTGCGAGCGAGCGCCCATTCCTTGAAGCATGGTCGGCCGCTTAGGAACAGGATTCGAGAGCCGGGCGGGACGTAATGGAGCGCGGTCAACTCCCGCTCAACCTCGTTCGATGCACGCGCCAAACTGACCGTCGTCGTACCAAGGCGCAACAGCACAAAAGCTAGTCCGGAAAGCGCTAACAGCCACGCCGTCGGGATGTGCATCTCACCACGAAAACGAATGGCGATTAACGTAACAGCGAAAAGATAGGGTGCGAGCCGCATGTCCGCGTAGGCTGATCCGAACACAATCCGCGGTAGCAGAATGAAAATTGCTACCAGTACCAACGCGGAGAAAGCTAGATTTCTTGAAAAAACGAGCCGCTTGACGAATAGAGAGATCACCACCATCAGCCCGGCGAGCCAGACACAATTGCGATCATAGTTGAACCAGCGGTCTCGCAGCGCAGACTCAATCCACAAGCTTTTGAGAGGCCAATTGAACCAATCGCCAGTGCCTCCGCCGCCCCGCGCCCCATGACGCCACAACAGGAGTAGAAGCAATGGACCCGCGAGGCAGGCAGCTTGCAGGGCGGCATGCCGACCGGCGTCCCACCATTTTTCGCCCCGGTCGCGCCGCCGCACGGCTTCGGCCGAAAAACACATTAGGCCAAGGGCACCCCAGCCAAAGGTGTGACAAATGAATATCGCAAAGGAGAGAGGCACGAAGAGCACCAATCGCAGCCACATCCGCCCCTGCCGCCCGAGCCTCAGCCACAGTCCGAAGGCGAGGAAGGCCAGTGCCATCGACAAAGCGAAATTGACGAACCCGAATAAAAAAGGATGGCCAAACGCGAACGGTAATGCAAACAAAGCAGTCGGGGGGATTCGATTGTGCACCTCGCGCGCAACAAACAGAAATCCCGCCACTGTTAGCGGCGGGATGCACATCACTATCAGCTTCGTGCCGAGTTCGAGTCCGAACAGTTTTGAGACTGGGACAACCAACAGGTCTACCCCAAGATTTCCGACCAGAGCCCAATGATATTCGTAGTAACGTTGGAGTAGAGGAGAATGCGCGAGCTCCAGCTGCACGTGAAACCGCCCCATATGCCCGGGCAAATCGACTAGCGGTGGGATTGGCGGGTAAAGCAAGGGGACGAAGGCAAGCAGGATCATCGCCAGAACGAACCAGCGAGTCTCCCACCAGTGGCGAGGCTCGACTGACGAAGTTAAAGCGTCGCTGATCAACCGCGGTCGCGCCGGCCGAGCAGGCGCAAGCGCAGGGCGTTGAGTTTGATGAAACCTTCCGCGTCGCGCTGGTTATAGGCGCCGGCGTCGTCCTCGAAGGTCACGACCTTCTCGCTGTAGAGGCTCATCGGCGAGCGGCGGCCGGTAATGTGCGTTCCGCCCTTGTAGAGCTTCATCCGCACCTCACCCTCGACCCTGGCCTGGCTATGGTCGATTGCGGCCTGGAGCATCTCGCGCTCGTGTGAGAACCAGAAGCCGTTGTAGCCCAGCTCCGCGTAGCGCGTCATCAGCTCGTCCTGCAGGTGTGCAGCACCGCGGTCGAGCGTAAGTTGTTCGATCGCGCGGTGCGCGGCGTGGAGGATCGTGCCGCCCGGCGTCTCGTACATCCCGCGGCTTTTCATCCCCACGAAGCGGTTCTCGACGAGGTCGAGGCGGCCGATCCCGTGGCGCTTGCCGAGCGCGTTGAGTTTCATCAGCAGATTGGCCGGTGACAACGCCTCGCCATTCACCGCGACGGCATCGCCGCATTTGAACTCGACGGTGATTTCCTCGGGAGTATTAGGCGCGGCAATCAGGTCATCGGTGCGCGAATAGACATAATCGGGCACCTCGACCCATGGGTCCTCGAGCACTTTGCCCTCGGACGAGGTATGCAACATGTTCGCATCGGTCGAAAATGGACTATCGCCGCGCTTGTCCTTCGGCACCGGAATCTGGTTCTTCTCGGCAAACTCGATCAGCGCCGTCCTGCTCGTCAGGTCCCACTCGCGCCACGGGGCGATGACCTTGATGTCGGGAGCGAGCGCGTAATAGCCAAGCTCGAACCGCACCTGGTCGTTGCCCTTGCCGGTCGAGCCATGGCTGACAGCATCGGCCCCCACTTGGCGCGCGATCTCGATCTGGCGCTTGGCGATCAGCGGCCGCGCGATCGACGTGCCAAGCAGGTATAGCCCCTCATACAGCGCATTCGCGCGCATCATCGGGAACACATAGTCGCCGACGAATTCTTCCTTGAGGTCGTCGATGAAGATATGCTCGGGCCTGACTCCCATCAGCTCGGCCTTGGCGCGCGCGGGTCCAAGCTCCTCGCCCTGCCCCAGGTCGGCGGTGAAGGTCACGACTTCGCAGCCATAGGTGACCTGCAACCACTTCAGGATCACGCTGGTGTCGAGCCCGCCCGAAAAGGCGAGCACCACGCGGCGCAGGCGGTCGGCCATGTGCAATCTACCCCTCAACAGACGCGGGCGCACTGCCACCGGCGCGGGCGCCATTCAAGCAGCATACCACCTCCGATGCTAAATGCTTCCATCGATTTCCCATAGAGAAGGTCGTCATGAACAAGTTTCTGCTCGCCGCCGCGGGCTTCGTTGCCGCCCCAGCACTCGCCCAGACGGCGCCAATGATCCACACCCCGCCAGCCGGAATGATGGCCACCAAGGTTCAGGCCCGCGCCGAGGTCGTCGCCCGCAACCAGCGGATGTTCGCCATGCTCGACACCAACCACGACAATGTTCTCGACCAGGCCGAGCTCGCCGCGGCGGGCAAGCGCTGGGACGGCGCACGCGAAGCTGGCAGCGGTATGGCAACCGGCCGCATGCCGCTCGACCGCAACGCGATGTTCAATATGATCGATACCGACCAGAACGGCGTGATCAGCCGCAACGAGTTCGCCCGCGCGCCGATGCATCGCGGCGAGGGCGTCGGCATGGAAGGCCACCACGAGGGCATGGGCAAGGCGACAGTGGGCATGGGGATGGGCAGCGGCATCTACCGTATGTGGACGATGGCCGACACCAATCATGACGGCCGGGTCACGCTGCAAGAAGCGACCGACCTGTTGCTGCAGCATTTTGACCGCATGGACGCAAACCACGATGGCCAGTTGACTCCCGAGGAACGTGAAGCGGGCCGCGCCCAGATGGGCCAGACGCGCGGACATTAGTAATCGCTCGAGATTTCAAGAAGGGCTCGGTGCTTGCGCCGGGCCCTACTTTTTGCTCCGATGTGAAAGATCACGCATTCTGGAGTAGCTCATGCGCCTTACTACCCGTTTCGCCCTCTTCGGCACGATGCTCTCGCTTCCTCTCGCCGCAGCGCGTGCCGACGAAGGCATGTGGACCTTCGACGCCTTCCCAGCTGCAAAGATGCGCGCGGATTATGGCTTCGCGCCCGATCAGGTCTGGCTCGATCGCGTGCGCGCCTCGGCGGTTCGTCTGACGGGCGGCTGTTCGGCGAGCTTCGTCAGCGCCAGCGGGCTCATCCTGACCAATCACCACTGCGTCGCCGGGTGCCTTCAGGACCTGTCCGACGGCGGACGCGACCTGCTCGCCAACGGCTACACCGCGCGCACCCGCCCGGAGGAGAAGCTGTGCCCCGGACAGCAGGCCGAAGTCGTCACATCGATCCGCGACGTGACCGCGCAGGTGAAGGCCGCAACCGGGTCGCTCGCCGGTTTGGCCGCAGTCAAGGCGCGCACCGCCGCGACCGCGCAGATCGAAAGCGCCGGCTGCCCCGACACGAAGGTCACCCGCTGCCAGGTTGTGACCCTCTATGGCGGCGGTCAGTTCAAGCTCTACACCTACCGCAAATATTCCGACGTCCGCATTGTCTGGGCGCCCGAATCGCGCGCCGAACAGTTCGGCGGCGATCCCGACAATTTCAACTTTCCGCGCTACGCCCTCGATGGCAGCTTCCTGCGCGCTTACGAGAACGGCAAGCCCGTCGCGACTCCTGCCCACCTGACCTGGGCAGCGCGCGCGCCGATTGACGGGGAGGCGACCTTCGTCGTCGGCAATCCCGGCACCACCGAGCGGCTGCTCACCGGATCCCAACTCGCCTTCGCCCGCGAAGTGACCGCGCCGATTGACTTGCTCCTCTTCTCCGAACTTCGCGGCCGCCTCATCGCGTCGATGGCGCAAAGCCCGCAGCGCGCCCGCGAAGGCAAGGAGGACCTCGACGGGGTCGAGAACAGCCTCAAAGTCTATATCGGCCGCGTGAAGGCGCTGGGCGACCCCGTGCTAAGCGGCAAGCTTGCCGCCGCCGAGTCCGACCTTCGTGCCCGCTCGCGCGGCAATGCCGCGATCGGCGATCCGTGGTCCGACGCCGATCGCGCCGTCGCAGCCTACCGCAACCTCTACCTTACCCAGCGCTTTCTCCGCCCGCGCAGTGACCTCTATGCCTATGCCGCGCGCCTCGTCCGCGCGGCCGAGGAACGCACCAAGCCCAACGGCGATCGCCTTCCGGGCTACAGCGACAGCGCATTGCCGTTGCTCGAAAAGCAGGTGCTCGACCCGGCCCCTGTTACCCCATGGGTCGATCAGCTCAAGCTCGAGTTCTTGCTGTCCAAGGCGCGCGAATATCTTGGCCCCGACGACCCCGACACCAAGCTGATCCTCGGCCGTGAATCGCCCGAGGGCCTGGCCGCACGGCTAGTCGCGGGAACGCGTCTCGGCGACCCCGCCTATCGGCGTTCGTTGTGGCAGGGCGGACGGGCGGCAATCGACGCCTCGACTGATCCGATGATCGTCCTCGCGCGCAAGCTCGACGTGCGCGATCGCCAAATCATCGCGCTGATCGACGAGCAGTACACCGGTCCAATCACTTCTGCGCGCAGCAAGATCGCCGATGCCCGCTTCGCCGCCTATGGCGACACGCTCTATCCCGACGCGACCTTCACGCTGCGCATCAGCTATGGCAAGGTCGCGGGCTGGATGGAGCGGGGCAAGGTGGTCCCCACGCGCACCCTCATGGGCGGGATCTACGACCGCGCAACCGGCTCGGCCCCGTTCGACCTGCCGACCGCCTTCGTCACCAACCGCGCGAAGCTCAACCCCGACGTCACCTATGACTTCGTCACCACCAACGACATCATCGGCGGCAATTCAGGCTCACCGGTGATCGACCGCGCGGGCAACGTCATCGGCGCGGCATTCGACGGCAATATCCACAGTCTGGCGGGTGACTATGCCTATAACGGTGAGGACAACCGCACGGTGGCGGTCTCGACCGCCGCGCTCGAGGAGGGCTTGCGCATCCTCTACCCCGCACCGGCGCTGCTGGCGGAATTGCACGGGAAGTGAGTAGGCTTACATCGCCCGATAGCGCGCTTCGGCCTCAGCCATATAGTCGCGCGTGATCGGCAGCGCGTGGCGGTCGCGGACATATTGCACTTGGTAATTACCAGAGGCGCCGCTTTCGAACATCAGAATTCCGCCGGCCAGATAGAATTCCCACAGCCGGAACAGGCGCTCGTCGTGGAGCTTGATGATCTCCGCCTTGTGCGCGCGGGTCCGCTTCAGCCAGTGGCGCAGCGTGTAGGCGTAGTGAAGCCGCAGCGTCTCGGTGTCCGACGCGATCAACTGTACCTTCTGGCTGGCCGCCGACATCTGGCTGAGCGACGGCACGTGGTAGCCCGGGAAAATCCACTTGTCGGTGAACGGGTCGGGCGCGCCGGAATCGCCGAAGCGGCCGATCGTGTGCAACAGCATGATCCCTTCAGGCGTCAGCAGATCATAGCAGGTTGCGAAGAACTCGTCGTAGTGCGCCGCGCCGACATGCTCGAACATGCCGATCGAGACGATCCGGTCGAAGGTCCCGGTCAGCGCGCGGTAATCGATCAGCTCGAACTTGACGCGGTCGGTGACGCCGGCTTCCTCGGCCCGTTGCCGTGCGACCTTCAGCTGCTCCACGCTCAGCGTCACGCCAAGCACATCGACGTCGGCGACGCGGTTGAGGTAAAGCGCCGTGCCGCCCCAGCCGCAACCGATGTCGAGCACGAGCTGGCCCGGCTTCAGGTGGAGTTTGGCGGCGATGTGCGCCTTCTTGTCGGCCTGCGCCTGCTCGAGGCTATTGCCGGGATCGGTGAAATAGGCGCAGCTGTACTGGAGGTCGTCGTCGAGAAACAGGCGATAGAGATCGTTGCCGATGTCGTAATGATGCGCGACATTCTTGCGCGACGAAACCGGGTTATTGCGCCTGAACAGGTGCTTGAACAGCGAGCTGCCTTTTTGCAGCGCCTTGCGGCCAGCGGGGCCGTCCTCCCAGCGGTTGTTGCCAACCACGAGTTCGAGGAATTCGAGGATGTCGCCGTCCTCGATCGTCAGCCGG
>JANMWM010000298.1:0-12982 GCA_031394005.1 Sphingomonas sp. | reverse complement strand
GCTCAACGAGCGCGCGATTACAGTGTGGCTCAATGCCCCGGTCGACGTGCTCGCCGAGCGGACCGCGCGCCGCGACACGCGCCCTCTGCTTAAGGGTCCCGACGCAAGACAGATACTCGAACGCCTCGCAAGCGAGCGCGCCGGGGCTTATGCCGAGGCGCATATCCATGTGACGAGTAGTCAGGGCGCGCACAACGAGGTGGTCGAGACGATCGTGATAGAGCTCGAGCGCTACCTGGCGCGGCGCTAGCGCGCGGAGTCGATCGCCGCGAGGAACGCCCGGAACGGGAGCAGGATCGCGCCGTGCCGACCCGTCTTCGGGCGGGCGGGGGCGAGGGTGGCGAGGTTTGGCCAGCTGCCGGGAGTTTCGGCTTCGCCCGCCAGCCAGCGTGTCAGCTGCTGGAGAGCTTGGTCCACGTCGTCGCGCGAGCGGCCGATCGCGTGGACACCCATCAGCGCGGCGCTGGCTTGGCCGAAGGCGCAGGCGGTGACCAACTGGCCGAGCGCGGCTACGTGGGCGTCGGGATCGAGGCGGAGGGTGAGTTGCACCCGGCTGCCGCAGACCGGCGAGCGGAGGTCGACGCTGCCGTGGGGATCGGCGAGCAGGCCAAGGTGGGGGATGGCGCTGGCGAAGCGAAGGATGTCGCGCGTGTAGAGTGGCTCGCCCATCATGCGTGGCGCCAGGTCGTCCCTGTCGGCGTGTCCTCGAGGAGGATGCCCTCGGCCTTAAGCTCGTCGCGGATGCGATCGGCGGTTGCGAAATCGCGCGCGGCCTTTGCGGCGGTTCGGGCGATGATGCCTTGCTCAACACCATGATCATCGAGTCCGGGACTTTTGAACCAGCTTTCATCTGTCAACTTCAAGAGACCGAGTAACGCTCCACTCGCCTTCATGGTTGGACCATCGGTGATCGCACCCAGCCGTGCCAGTGCCAGCGGCGTATTCAGATCATCGTTCAGTGCCTCAATCACTTCGGGCGCTGCATCACCGGCGATTGAGTCACCAACGATTCGATAGAAGCGATCGAGAGTGGTCGTCGCCTGCGATATCAGCGCCGCAGTCCACGGTAGCGGTTGGCGATAATGGCCGAGTAGCAGTGCCATGCGGAGCGCTTCGCCCTTGAAATTGGAGGCGAGCAAATCCTCGACCGTCACGACATTGCCGAGGCTCTTACTCATCTTTTCGGCGCCCATGTCGACGAAGCCGTTATGGACCCAGTAGCGCGCGAGGGGCGAGCCTCCATGAGCGCAGCGGCTTTGCGCAAGTTCGTTCTCATGGTGGGGGAAGATCAGGTCTTGCCCGCCGCCATGGATATCGATCGTCTCGCCTAGATGCGCACGGATCATCGCACTGCACTCGATGTGCCAGCCGGGGCGGCCCCTGCCCCACGGACTATTCCAGCCAATTACCCCGTCCGCGCTCGGCTTCCATAGCACGAAATCGGCGGCGTCGCGCTTGTAGGGAGCAACCTCGACCCGCGCGCCGGCCAGCATCGCCCCGCGGTCGCGGTGGCTCAAGCTTCCATAATCGGGATCGGAGGCGACCGAGAACAACACGTGCCCCTCGGCCGCATAGGCGTGTCCCTTCCCGACCAACTCGCCGATCATCGCGACCATCGGCGCAATTTCCTGAGTCGCGTGGGGCGCGATCGTCGGCGGGGCCACGCCGAGGGCACCCATGTCGTCGAGATAGTGGCGCTCGTGGCGCGCGGTGATGACCGAGGGCTCGACCCCTTCCGCCGTTGCCGCCGCGATGATCTTGTCATCGACGTCGGTGACGTTGCGCGCATAGATCAGGCTGTCTTGGCCGTACTGATGGCGGATCAGCCGCGCCAGCGTGTCGAACACGACCGCCGGCCGCGCGTTGCCGATGTGCGCGCGACCGTAGACCGTGGGACCACACACATACATGGTGATGCGTTTCGGATCGGCCGGCTCGAGCGGCAGCTTCCTTCGCGCCATCGTGTCGTAAAGCCTGATCACAACGTGACCCCGGGGTGGCGGCGAGTCTCGACCCAGTCGACGATCGCGCGGCCGCTGGCGTTGAGCAACGGAAAGGTTCGCGAAGCGCGCAGCCAGTCGGGGCGCTTGGCCTGTGTCCCCCACACCATGTCGGTGGCGAGGTTGACGAACAGGAAGAATAGCGTCGCGGCGAGGAGCCCCTTGAGCATCCCGAACCCGCCGCCAAGCAGTCGGTCGATCGGCCCGAGGACCGAGCGCTTCGCCTTGCCGCCAGCGTGCCGCGCCCCGATCCGCACTGCGAAGAACGCTGGCAGGAACAGCAGCGCGAAGGCGAGCGCGGCGGCGCCGGAGGGAGAGCCGACATAATGCGACAGCAATGCGGTGACGGGCGTGTGGAGCGCCTTGAGGATGACGATCGCGGCGATCCACGCGGCGAGGCTGAGAATCTCGTGGGTGAAGCCGCGCAGAAACCCGACCAGCGCGCCGCCGCCGATGAGAAGGAGCACAAAGATGTCGAGCGCGGTCATGACGCGTTGGCTAGCGATGCTCCACGGGTCGCGCCAGCCCTAGCGCCCGAGGATCTGGTCGACGAGGCTGCGCAAATTGGCGAAACGGGTAAGCGCGATACCGCCCTCTTCCTGGTCGACCCCGGCCGGGACCCACGCTTGCTCGAAGCCGAGCTTGGCGGCCTCCCTTAGGCGCAGGCCCGCATGGGCAACGGGACGGACTTCGCCCGACAGCGCGACTTCACCAAGCACGATACTGCCTTGCGGGACCGGTCGCTCGGCCAGCGCCGAAACGAGTGCCGCGGCGACGGCGAGGTCGGCGGCAGGGTCGCTGAGGCGGTATCCGCCGGCGACATTGAGATAGACTTCGGCACTCGCGAAACTCATTCCACAGCGCGCCTCGAGCACCGCCAGCACCATCGCCAGCCGCCCCGAATCCCACCCGACTGCGGCGCGACGCGGGGTGGCGCCGCTGGCGAGGCGGACGACAAGCGCCTGAATCTCAACGAGGACCGGGCGGGTACCTTCCAATGCCGGGAACACCGCCGTCCCGCTGACTGCTTCGCCGCGCTGGGTAAGGAACAGGGCGGAGGGGTTGGGGACTTCGGTCAGCCCCGCCCCTTCCATCGCGAACACCCCGATCTCGTCGGTTCCCCCGAAGCGGTTCTTGACCGCGCGCAGGATGCGATATTGGTGGCTGCGCTCGCCCTCGAACCCGAGCACGGTGTCGACCATATGCTCGAGGACCCTAGGACCCGCGATCGAGCCGTCCTTGGTGACATGGCCGACGAGCACCACCGCGGTCCCGAAATCCTTGGCGTAGCGGACCAGTTCCTGGGCCGAGGCGCGAACCTGGCTGACGGTGCCCGGGGCGCCCTCGATCAGGTCGGAATGCATCGTCTGGATCGAATCGATGACGAGCAGCGCAGGGGGTTCGCCCTGTCCCAGCGTGGTAAGGATGTCGCGCACCGAGGTCGCGGCCGCCAATCGCACCGGCGCCCCGCCAAGCCCAAGGCGGAGTGCGCGCAACCGCACCTGGTCGGCGGCTTCCTCGCCCGAGAGATAGACCACGTCGCGCCCCGCGAGCGCCATCTTCGCCGCGACCTGCAGGAGGAGCGTCGACTTGCCGATCCCGGGATCACCGCCAATCAGCGTTGCCGAGCCTGGCACGAGTCCGCCCCCGACTGCCCGGTCAAACTCGGCTATTCCACTGGCGAGCCGCGGCGGGAGCGCGACAGCGACATCGAGCGAGACGAGTTCGATTGCCCGGCCGCCGGTCGACAGGTCGTGCTTCTGCGCGAACACGGTGGAGAGCGCCGCCGCCTCTTGCTGGATCGAATTCCACTCCGCACAGTCTGGACACTGTCCCTGCCAGCGCGATTGGGCCGAACCGCAGGCGGTGCAGACATAGCGGGTTTTGAGCTTGGCCATCGGGCAAGGATGTAGCGGCGACGCCCAAGCCCCGCTAGGGCGCGATTTGTGAATTGGATCCCGTCACCGCTGCGCATCCCCGGCTTCCGCGCCTATTGGCTGGCGCGCTGGACCTCGACCATCGGCCAGCTCGCGATGGTCATCATCATCGGCTGGCAAGTCTATGACATTGCGCGGCAGACGATGCCGCTCAAGGAGGCGGCGTTCCGGCTCGGGATCATCGGGCTCGTCCAGTTCGTGCCGCTGTTCGTGCTCGTTCCGATCTCGGGCTATGCCGCCGACCATTTCGATCGGCGCTGGGTCGGCCGAGCGACGATCGCGCTCGAACTGGGATGCGCCACAGCGCTCGGCTGGTACGCCTGGACCGGAACCACCACGCTGACCGCCCTGTTCACCGTCGCCGCGCTGCTCGGTGTCGCGCGCGCCTTTTCAGGACCGGCATTTCAGGCGCTCGCACCCAATCTCGTACCCCGCGAGATCTTGCCAACCGCGATCGCGCTATCCTCGATCTCGTGGCAGTCGGGCTCGATCATCGGTCCGGCGCTCGGCGGTTATCTCTATGCCGTATCGCCCGCGACCCCCTACGCAGTAAGCGCGCTGCTGTTCGGCGTGTCGTTCCTCGCCACGCTCGCCATCCCGCCAATCCCCCGCCCCGAGCCCGACCGCTCGGGCGGCTTCTGGCGCAAGACGACCGAGGGGATCCGTTACGTCCGGACCAATCGACTGGTGCTCGGCACGATCAGCCTCGACCTGTTCGCCGTGCTGCTCGGCGGGGCGACCGCGATGCTGCCGGTGTTCGCCCGCGACGTGCTCCATGCCGGTGCAGGGGAACTCGGCAACTTGCGCGCTGCGCCCGCAGTCGGCGCGACATTGATGGCGGCTTGGTTCACCTTTCGCCCGCTCAAGACCAATGTCGGCGTGAAAATGCTCACTGCAGTAGCGGTCTTCGGTTTGTCGACGATCGTCTTTGGCGTGTCAACCTCGTTGCCGCTCAGCCTCGCCAGTCTCGCGATCCTTGGCGCGGCCGACATGTATTCGGTCAATGTCCGCCAGTCGCTGATCCAGCTCCACACACCCGACGACAAGCGCGGCCGGGTCGGCGCGGTCAGTTCGCTATTCATCAGCGCCTCAAACGAACTCGGCGAGGCCGAGAGCGGACTTCTCGCGGCGCTGATCGGTCCGGTCGTAGCGGTCGTCGCGGGCGGGATCGGCGCGGTCGCGGTCGTCGCGATCTGGGCGTGGAAATTTCCCGAGCTGCGACTTGCCAAGAGCTTTGACCATCACGAAATAGACTTACAATCATCATCGACGCACGACAACAAGGAGCCTGTGACATGAAGGCAAATTCGATCCTCGACACCATCGGCAACACGCCACATGTCCGCGTCAACCGCCTGTTCGCGGGTCGCACTGAGGTATGGTCGAAGAACGAACGCTCGAACCCCGGTGCGTCGATCAAGGACCGCATCGCGCTGGCGATGATCGAGGATGCCGAACGTTCGGGCAAGCTCAAGCCAGGCGGGACGATTATCGAACCCACCTCGGGCAATACCGGCATCGGGCTGGCAATGGTTGCCGCCGTCAAGGGCTACAAGTTGATCCTCGTCATGCCCGACAGCATGAGCCTCGAGCGGCGGCGGCTGATGCTCGCCTATGGCGCGACCTTCGATCTTACCCCGCGCGAAAAGGGGATGAAGGGGGCAATCGCGCGCGCGGAGGAACTGGTCGCGCAAATGCCGGGTTCATGGATGCCGGCGCAGTTCGACAATCCGGCCAATATCGAGGTCCACGAGCGCACGACGGCGCAGGAAATCCTCACCGATTTCAAGAATTCACCGATTGACGCGATCATCACGGGGGTCGGTACCGGCGGGCATATCTCGGGGGTATCGCACGTCCTCAAGAAGGTCTGGCCGAACCTGAAGGTGTTCGCGGTCGAGCCCACGCTGTCGCCGGTGATCTCGGGCGGTGCCCCCGCCCCTCACCCGATCCAGGGCCTGGGCGCGGGTTTCATCCCGACTAACCTCGACATGAGTTCAATCGATGGGGCCATCCAGGTCACCGCCGACGACGCCAAGGAATGGGCCCGCCGCTCGGCGCGCGAGGAAGGAGTGTTGGTCGGCATCTCCTCGGGCGCGAGCCTCGCCGCGGTCGACCAGAAGCTCCCCGACCTGGGCGATCACCCGCGCGTGCTGATCTTTAACTATGACAGCGGCGAGCGTTATCTGTCGGTGCCCGATTTTCTGCCCGAGCAGGGTTAAGAGCGAATTCATGCGTCGCACTGGAAAAATTATTAACTTCCAACAGGTAACGCCTAACCCGAACAATGGGCTAGGTTCATGCGTCAGGCGCGATTTGCGAGTGCAGTGGGAGGGGTCGAGGCGGACGCGCGCGCTGGCGCTGCCGAGGCCCTGTCGTTCGACATTTCCTCCAAGGAGAGTCCGCAGGACAAAACTCTCGCCGAACAGCGCGTCGCGCAACTCCACCATGTCCCGATCCTGCTCGGCGCCATGCACGTCCTGTGCGCCGTGGCGCTGTTCGTCACCAGCTCGATCAGTGCCGATGCCGGGGTTGCCCGGGCGATCGCAGGACCGCTGATCCTTGCTCTCGCATTGGACGCCGTCTGCGCGGGGGCGATCCATTTCCGCCAGCGTCTCCGCCTCTCGCCACACGGCGTCACCCGATTGGTGTGCGGCTATGTCGCGCTCGTCAGTGTGCTGTGGGCATGGTTCAGCCATAGCGGCGTGAATAATCCCGCGCTCGAGGCGTCGGGGCTTCTGCCGCTGCTGATCGGAGCCGGAGTCACCGTCACCGCGATCGTCGCGATCGAATCGCCGCCGATCACGGTTCTGTGCGCACTGGTCGGAACCGCGGCGAGCGCAGTCGTCAGCGAACGCGCCAATTTCGTGTTGGCGATCGCCGCTTTGTCGCTGGTCATCGTCGTCTATTCGATCGCCGGCGCGCGCACGATGATCGCTGGCGCGCGCTTCCGACTGCAGCTCGACGCCGACGCGCAAAAGGCACTGCGTTTCGTGACCGAATTTGAGAATAGCGGCCGCGGCTGGTTCTGGGAGACGAACGCGCAGGGTACGCTGTCCTACGTCTCGCAGCAGCTCGCCGACGACTTCAAATGCGAAGCCGCCGCGATGCTCGGGAGGCAGTTTACCGATCTGCTGTCGGTCGGGGTCAGCACCAGCGAAGGCCCGGTACGCGAGGAGCGCACGCTTGGCTTCCACCTCTCCGCGCGCTTCCCCTTCTCCGACGTTGTCGTCCGCGCGGCGAGCGACGAAGATATTCACTGGTCGCTATCAGGCAACCCGATCTTCGATGAACATGGCCGTTTCTTCGGCTTCCGCGGCATCGGTACCGATCTTACCGAACAGCGTCGTTCGGAACAGGAGATCAGCCGCCTCGCGCGCTTCGATTCGCTCACCGGCCTGCCCAACCGGGCGTTGATGCGCCAGACGCTCGACGAGGCACTGCGCAACGCCGCCAACCGGCAGAAGGGCTGCGCGCTATTCCTCATCGACCTCGATCGCTTCAAGAACGTCAACGACACACTTGGCCACCCGGTCGGCGACTCGCTTCTCCGCGAAGTGGCCAAGCGGCTGATCAGCGTTATGGGCGACCATGGCCAGGTCGGGCGCCTCGGCGGCGACGAGTTCGAGGCGGTGCTGCCGGGGACGGTCGATATCGGCCTGCTCGAATCACTCGCGCGCACGCTGATCGAGCAGGTTTCGCGGCCTTACTCGATAGAGGGCAACCGCGTGACCATCGGCGCGTCGGTCGGGATCGCCATTGGCGATCCGGGTCGGTCCAACGCCGACAGTCTGGTGCGCGACGCCGATCTCGCGCTTTATGCCGCCAAGGATGACGGGCGCGGCAAGCATGTCTTTTTCGAGCCTTCGATGCACAGCGAGGCGGCCGAGCGGCAGGTGCTGGAAAATGACCTTCGCCAAGCGCTGGATCGGGAGGAATTGTGGGTCGCCTACCAGCCGATCGTGCGCACCGCCGGCGAGGAAATTTGTGGCTTTGAGGCCCTGCTGCGCTGGAAGCATCCGACAAAAGGCGCGATCGGCCCCGACAAGTTCATCCCCCTCGCCGAAGAATGCGGGATGATCGGGAAAATCGGACTGTTCGCCCTCCGAGCCGCGCTCACCGAAGCCGCCAACTGGCCCGACCACGTCCGGATCGCGGTCAACCTGTCCCCGATCCAGTTCAACGATCCCGGCATCATCGAGGCGGTCGCGACCGCGCTGAAAGACTCGGGCGTTCGCGCCGAACGCCTGGAACTCGAATTGACCGAAGGCGTCTTCCTCGCCGAAAGCGATGCCACCGACGAAACTTTCGCCAAACTCAAAAACCTCGGCGTGCGGCTTGCGCTCGACGACTTCGGCACCGGTTACTCGTCGATGCGCTATCTGAAGAAGGCACCGTTCGACAAGATCAAGATCGACCAGAGCTTCGTGCGCGGCGCGGCCTCGGCCGGCAGCCGCAACACCGCGATCATCCGCGCCATCGCGATGCTCGCCGAAAGTCTCAACATGGACACGACGGCAGAAGGCGTCGAAACCCACGACGATCTGCAGCTGATCCGCGAACTCGGGGTCAGCCAGGTCCAGGGCTATATCTTCGGCAAGCCGGTGCCTTGGGAAGAAGCGCGCGCGATCGCCAATTCGACGCGGGTCGAAGCCGACGGCTATGACTGCACCCGCGAACCGCGCCACCGCCTGATGCGCCGCGCGATCGCATCGATCGGCGGTGTCCGCACCGAGATTCGCTTGCGCAACATCTCGTTGATGGGCGCGCTCGTCGAAACCGACCAAGCCGTCACCCCGGGCCAAGCGATGACAATCGATATCGTCGGCGTCGGGCCGGTGGTCGGGACGGTGAAGTGGGCGCAGGCCGGTCGGTTCGGGGTGCAGTTCAACGAACAGTTCGATCTTGCCCGGCTCGCGCCGAAAGCTGTCTCGAACGGGCAGCCCAAGGTCAGCGGATGGCATTCAGGGGCTGCTCGAAAGGCGAGCTAAGCCCCTGTACCAAAAGCGTTATGCGGCAGTTTCAAAAGCTTCGATCGGAAGCGCCATCAAGCTGTCGGCACCCGCTTCGACCTTGCGGCGAAGCGCCGATGCGCCCGCCAGCTCACGTTCGGCATAGAAGCGCGCGGTGACCAGCTTGGCCTCGTGGAAAGCATGATCCTCGCCCGCTTGGTCCTTCAACATCCCACTCGCCGAAGCGATCTTGAGCCACATCCAGCCGAGCGTGACCATCCCCATGAGCTGCATATAGGCATAAGCGCCCGCGCCGATATTGTCGGGGTTGACCAGGCCGTTCTGCGCGAGCCACATGGTCGCGCCCTGGAGGTGGCCAAGGGCCTTCTCGAGCGGCTCGGCGAGGCCTGCGGGATCGCCCGCCGCCTTGGCTTCGGCGATTTCACGACCGACCAGCTCGAAGTATGCCCGGATCGCGCGGCCGCCGTTCTGCGCCAGCTTGCGACCGACGATGTCCATCGCCTGAACGCCATTGGTGCCTTCGTATATCTGGGCGATTCGGGCGTCGCGGACGAACTGCTCCATCCCCCATTCGCGGATATAGCCGTGGCCCCCGAACACCTGCTGCGCCAGCACCGCAACCTCGAACCCGCGGTCGGTGAGATAACCCTTGATCACCGGCGTCAGCAGCGAAATAAGGTCGTCGGCGCTCTGCCGATCCTCCTCGGTCGCCGCCTTGTGCGAAAGATCGACCTGGAGCGCGCCCCACAGGACGAAAGCGCGCGCGCTTTCGTTGAACGCCTTGGCCTCCATCAACATGCGCCGGACGTCGGGGTGGACGAACAGCGTGTCGGCCTTGGCATTAGGGTCTCGTTTTGCCGGGTTGAGTGCCCTGCCCTGGCGGCGATCCTTCGCGTAGGCGACCGCGTTCTGGTAGGCGACCTCGCCCTGCGCCAGCCCTTGCAGCCCGACGCCCAGCCGCGCCGCGTTCATCATGATGAACATCGCCGCGAGCCCCTTTTCGGGTTCGCCGATGAGGTAGCCAGTCGCGCCGTCATAATTCATGACACAGGTCGAATTGCCGTGAATGCCCATCTTGTGCTCGATCGAGCCGCACGACAGCGAATTGCGGACACCGACCGATCCGTCCTCGTTGACGAGGAACTTCGGCACGATGAACAGCGAAATGCCCTTCACGGTGTCGGGCGCGCCGGTAATCTTGGCCAGCACCAAGTGGATGATGTTGTCGGACAGGTCATGCTCGCCCGACGAAATGAATATTTTGGTCCCGGAAATGGCATAACTGCCGTCGGGATTGGGATCGGCCTTGGTCTTGATCAGTCCGAGATCGGTCCCGCAATGCGGCTCGGTCAGGTTCATCGTGCCCGTCCACCGGCCGGCGACCATGTTGGGCAGATAGGTCGCCTTCTGGTCGTCCGAACCCTTGACGACGATCGACGCGATCGCACCTGCGGTCAGCCCGTGGTACATTTCGAACGCCTGGTTTGCCGAAAGCACATATTCGCTGATCGCGGTCGACACGACGTGCGGAAGCCCCTGTCCGCCAAATTCCTCGGGCGCCGACAGCGTCGTCCAGCCGCCCTCGCAGAACTGCTTGTAGGCATCCTTGAACCCGGTCGGGGTTGTCACACTGCCGTCGGAATTGCGGGTGCATCCCTCTTCGTCACCGATACGATTCAGCGGGGCAAGGACTTCGCCAGCGAAGCGCCCACCTTCGGTCAGGATCGCCTCGACAAGGTCACTGGTCGCATTCTCGAATCCGGGCAGGTTCGAATAATTCGCCAATCCCACGACATGGTCGAGGATGAACTGCGTGTCGCGGATGGGAGCGGTATAAATAGGCATGATCAGTCCTTTAGTTGGCGTTCGACCAGGGCGATGAAGTCTTTCAGTTCGGCGAGCATGGCGTCGATATCGACCCGCTGGCGCTCGAGCGTCTCGACGCGCTCGCGGCACCGCTCGAGCGTTACCATGCGCTGGGTCGCGCGCTGATCGCCGACGTCGTAAAGATCGACCATCTCGCGGATGGTCGCAAGGCTGAACCCGACCCGCTTGCCGCGCAGAATCCAGGCAAGGCGCGCACGATCGCGCTCGGAGTAAAGTCGCTGGGTCCCGCGTCGCTCGGGCCCGATCAGCTGCTCGTCCTCGTAAAACCGCAGCGCGCGCGCGGTTACCTCGAATGCGTCGCACATCTGGCCAATCGAATAAAGGCGTTCCGCGAGCATCGGGTTTCAGTAGTTTCCCTTTACGCGAACGTCAACTTTCGATTGAGTCCGCATTATAAAGACGCGAACGCTCAGCGCGAGGCGAAAACGGGTCCACTGGCCATGCTGTCGTCGGGCAAGAGGAAGCGCACCCGGCGCGTGGCGAAATCGATCGACACCTTGTCGAACCCGCGTAGTGCGTTCATGCCGAGCAGCAGGGCCGGCCGATCAGCAAGATCGAGCTGCGCAAATACCGGCGAAACGGTGAAGGCGATCATCATCCGCTTGAGTAAGACGCCATCGAGGTCGAGCACGCCAACCGTATAAAGCTCGCCGACAATTTTCTCGCCGGCGACCGTCTCGATCTCGACCGGTTGGCCAAGTTCGTGCTTGCCGAGCAGCCGCCGGCGCAGCGCGGGATTGCCGATCGTGATCTCGCTACCCGTATCGACGACCACCACCGCATTCGCGCCATCGGCGACCGCCCGCGTGAACATCAACCGGCCGTGACGCCGCCGTGCCTCGACGACGATCGTTCCGCTTTCAGCCACGAAATCGGGTGCCTTGGACGGTGTCACTCCCATGACCCCTCGCTTGAAGTCGATCATCACACGCGACGCCGCTAGGCTGTCGACACCAAGCAACCCGTCCGCGCCAATATGGGCCGACTCAAGCGTCGGCGCGCCCGCGACCGACAGTCGCCGCGTGGCGATGTCGAGCGCAGCGATGTCGACGGTCGACACCGTGCTCGGTCCGGCAACGCTTTGGATCCGCGTGCGTGACCCAGCCGGCAGTCCCAGGCGCTCGGCGAGTTCGCGCGAAATCACCGTTCGTTCGGCGCCGGTATCGACGAGGAATCGGTAGGGCCCGGAATCGCGCACACGAACGGCGACAGTCATCCGCTCGTTCGCGTCCCTTGCCATCCTGAGGTCGTGGGTCTGATCCGGAGCAGGGGCCGGAAGCTGGCTCGGCGGCGCGGCGGACACTAGTAAGGGAAACGCCAGTATCAGGTAGGAAGCGCGCATGGCACGGTCTTTCGCGGGCCGACGGACTGGGGCCCGCTGCCAAAGCTACGCTTGCGCAACGATCGCCGCAAGGCCACCGGGACGGCACTGCCGCCCAGGCTGCCGGACCCCCTAGCGGTGATGGCGCGTCCCGTGATGCATCATGCGGTGATGCATCATGCGGTGATGCATCATGCGGTGATGCATCATCCCGCCGCCATGACCCTCGTAAGTTTGCGTGCAATGATCGGTTACTGCCTTGGTGCAGGCGGGCATGTCGCCACTCGCCGCCATCGGGGTGAACACCGACGACTGGTTCGGGTTGACAGTCACGGTCGCCCCGGGCGGCACGGTCACCGCCTGGTTGGCACCCGCCGGCGCGGTCGCGGGCGCCGACACGACCGGAATCCCGCGCGAATCAGTCGCGGTCGATTGCGCATTTGCCGCGCCCGCCAGGCTAAGCGCCAAGGTAGCAAGAATGAGTTTGTTCATCAGGTCTCTCCCACTGTTGGCCGACAACTATGGGAACGAACCCTGCGCCGGCAAGATGATAACGCCGGCGAAAGCATTTGTTTCATTATACGCCACGTCTCACCTGATGTGCCGCCATTCTGGGGGTGATTCTAACGAAACGGTAAGATTGCCGAACTTATACCAACCTGCATTGATCATGACCCACGGACCCATTTGCGGCGACCGATTGTCATGATGTGCCATGGTTGATCGATGAGCTTATTCCACGCCTCGCAGCAGTGGTCGACGATGTTGTCGTGGGAGGTGAAGACGCGGTTGGACAGCCAGTTGTCGCGCATGAACTGCCAGATGTTTTCGACCGGGTTCAACTCTGGACATTTTGCCGGCAGC
>JANMWM010000260.1:0-2552 GCA_031394005.1 Sphingomonas sp. | reverse complement strand
ATCTCGTTGGCGCGGCGCAACTCCTTCACCTCGCGCTCGAGATGCTTCAGGCGATCCCGTTCATCACCGGCCTGCGCCCCTGGCCCCGATCGTCGCCTCGCCACCTCACGGCACCACCCGCGCAGCGTCTCCGAAGTGCAGCCGATCTTCCCCGCAATCGAGGTTATCGTCGACCACTCCGAACTGTAGTCAGCCCGGTGCTCACAAACCATCCGTACAGCCCGGTCGCGGACCTCAGGTGAAAATCTGGTCCTTGTTGTCATCATGCTGGCTCCTTCTCACAAATAGGAGCCTCCGGAAAACCCGGGACGCTTCAACCCAACCAATCCGACCGTTCCACCCGACAGTGCCCCAACTACTGCGCCGGCGGACGCCACAAGTTTAAATAACGCCAGCAGCACGACCATCCACAATTGAAGATCACTTGAATTGAGGTGTTGGCCTACTCGCGAGGGTCAGGAGGCGGCTAACCGTTACCCCACGTGGCAAACATCCCAATCGCTGCAGCGGTCATCACGACCACGGAGATCCATCCGAGCAACTTAAGAAATTTCGGTAAACGGAAGTGCCGCATCGCCGACTGGTTCGATGAAAGGAGCATCATCATGACCATGACCGGAACCGCCACGACACCGTTAACTACCGCTGACCAAAACAAGGCCTTCATCGGATCAATTGGCGTGAAGTTGATTAGACCACCGACGACCATAGCCACCGCGATGGTGGCGTAAAACGCCTTCGCTCGCTCCAGCTTACGGGCGAGCCCGACATGCCAGCCGAAAGCTTCGCCCATCGCATAGGCTGCCGAGCCGGCCAGCACGGGGACGGCAAGCATACCGGTACCAATGATTCCCAGACCAAATACGAGAAACACGAATTTGCCAGCGATCGGTCGCAACGCTTCGGCCGCTTGCGCAGAGGTCTGAATGTCAGTGATGCCGTGCGCGTTCAGAGTGGCAGCCGTTGTGATGATGATGAACAATGCCACCAGGTTCGACAGGCCCATTCCGACGAGCGTGTCGATGCGAATGCGCTTCAGTTCCGAGCGCGCTTGTTCGGGCGCCCGGACCAAAGGGATAGCGCCATCTGCCTCCTTGACCTGTTCGACTTCCTCCTCGGCTTGCCAAAAGAAGAGGTACGGACTGATCGTCGTTCCCAGGATCGCCACCAATACGGTCAGGTAAGCGGGCTTTGTTGAAATTTGCGGCAGAACGAGACTGCGTCCGACGGCCCACCAGGGGACATGGACAACCAACGCAACGCCGACGTAAGCAAAAAGTGTAAGCGTCAGCCATTTTAAAACCGACACGTAGCGGGAATAGCGAACGAACACTTCGAGCACGAGCGATAGCCCAGCGAACACTGTCACGTAGGCAAGTTGCGGTCCACCAATCAGCAAATTGAGCGCGGCGGCCATTGCCCCCAGATCAGCTCCGAGATTGATCGTGTTTGCGACAACAAGGAGAGCTACAACGCCATACACTATCGGCGCCGCATAATGTTGCTTCAGATTTCCGGCGAGGCCGCGACCGGTAACCCTGCCGATGCGCGCGCTGATCTCCTGGATCGCGCACATTAGAGGCCAGCTGAAAAGCATAACCCAGGTCAGCCCATAACCGAATTGCGCGCCCGCCTGCGAATAGGTTGCTATTCCACTCGGATCATCGTCGGACGCGCCTGTGATCAGCCCCGGGCCTAACACGTCCAGGAGTTTCGGCTGCTCCGGCTGTTTGATAGCGTTTCGCGACAACTGATCCACGAACATTACCTTCGGCATGATGGTTTGGAACAGAAAACAGCTGCGCTCTGCTGACGGTTCCTGCGGACGCCAATTATCCCGATGCACGGACGCCGATATAGGCGGTCGTGACGTGCTTAGCTGTTCGCATCATCGTCGCTTCGGTGAGCATTCAGTTATCGTCACCGCGGAGCGGGGCACAAGCCTCGAAGTTTGGCTGTCGGCCGCAGCCATTTGGATTGCCACCGCTTCATCGATCGCTTTGCGCACCTTTGCGATCAAGTCTGAGTACGCGCATCCGCTACACCGCACGTTGGCCTCAGCGGCTAAAGGTTTTGCTCGACTTCGCTCGGCGTCAATTACGGATCGAATCCGGTCGACCTCCCGACGCCAATACATCCGCTAGACTAAACCGCGCGATCCGTAAATTTAAGCGCACCTCAGCTCCCTGCAAGCCGTCGTCCGCATCTACATCGTTCCGCATCAAGTCCTTCATTCAAGCCAGCGCTGGCGGGTAATTGATCTGGTCCACTGGCTCTGGGAGGAGTTCACCGTGCGGGTCTCGAAGCAGACGCTGAGCCGCGAGCTGCGCAAGCTTGGCTATCGCAAATTATCGGTACGAGCCAAACACCACACGCAAGACCCAGACGCAATCGAGGCGTTTAAAAGGGGGGGTTGCCGCCGAACTGGATAAGGTCAGAGCGAGCCTCCCGCACGGCAAGCCGGTAGAAATTTGGTTCGCCGACGAAGCGCGCGTTGGACAGAAGAACAAAATCACCCGTCGCTGGGCGAAACGGGGAACGCGGCCGGCGGC
>JANMWM010000251.1:0-2178 GCA_031394005.1 Sphingomonas sp. | reverse complement strand
GAATTCCTCGACCCGCGCCTCGTCGGGCGTGATCGTCGCGCACTTCACGCCGACGCCATATTTCTGGATCGCCTCGGCGCTTTCGACCGTGACCCGGTCGTCGGTCGCATCGCGATGCTTCATGCCGAGGTCGAAATAGACGAGGTCGACATCGAGGTAGGGAAGGATCAGACGCTCGCGAATCCACTGCCAGATGATCCGCGTCATCTCGTCGCCGTCGAGTTCGACGAGCGGGGTCTTTACCTTGATCTTGGCCATGAATACCGTCCTGAAAGCCATTTCGTTGGCGCGGGCCTTAAAACGCGGGCGGCGGTTAAGCAACGCCGCGAACCCGTTGAAACTTGTCCCTCCGCGCAGGCCCGGGTAGGGGACGACCATGCCCAATATCGATAAGCCCGACAGCCAACTGACCGCAGTCAAATGGCGTTTCCCCTCGGTCCATCCCGAAGGCCGCAAGTTCACCCTCATCGCCGCCGTCGCGACGCTGATCGTCTACAGCTTCAGCTCGTTTCTTGGCTGGTTGCTTGTGCTGGTGACGATCTGGGTCGCGACCTTTTTCCGCGATCCCATCCGCACCACCCCGCAAGACCCGGCGCTGGTTGTTGCCCCCGCCGACGGGCTGATCACGATGATCACCCAGGTTGCGGCGCCGCCCGAACTCGCTAGCTCGATGACCGGCGCCAGCTTCACCCGCGTGTCGATCTTCATGTCGGTGTTCGACGTCCACATCAACCGCTCGCCGATCGCGGGGCGCGTCGCCAAGGTCGCCTACGTCCCCGGCAAGTTCCTCAACGCCGACCTCGACAAGGCGAGCGACGACAACGAGCGCCAGCATTTCCTCGTCACCCGCGACGACGGCGTGTCGATCGGCTTCACCCAGATCGCGGGGCTCGTCGCGCGGCGGATCATGGCGTTCGTCAAGGAAGGCGATGTCGTCGAGGCGGGCGAGCGCATCGGCCTGATCCGGTTCGGCAGCCGGGTCGATGTCTATCTTCCCGATGGCACCTCGCCGCAAGTCCTGCTCGGGCAGCGCACGATCGCCGGCGAGACCGTCCTCGCGACGATTGGCCAGCAACGGTTGCTGACGGGCAAGAGCCAGTGACCGAAACCGAGGGCCGCGGCCTGTCGCTTCGTGCCTTCCTGCCCAATGCCGTTACCGCGCTTGCGCTCTGCTCGGGCCTCACCGGGATCCGTTTTGCCTTTGGTGGCGAATGGGACAAGGCGATGATCGCGATCGTCGTCGCCGGCATCCTCGACGGACTCGACGGTCGGATAGCGCGGTTGCTCAAGGCCAACAGCAAGTTCGGCGCCGAGCTTGACAGCCTGGCGGACAATATCGCGTTTGGGACCGCTCCGGCGTTGATCCTGTTCCAATGGTCGCTGGCCAGCGCGCCCAGGTTCGGCTGGACGATCGCCCTCGCGCTCGCCGTGGCCTGTGCGCTCCGCCTCGCCCGTTTCAATTCACGAATCGATGCAGAGGTCCAGCCGCACAAGTCGGCTGGGTTCAATACCGGCGTTCCCGCGCCAGCCGGCGCCGGTCTTGCATTTCTGCCCCTCTATCTCTGGCTAATCACCGCCGACGACATGTTCCGTGACTGGAAGCTGGTCATGCCGTGGACCCTTTTCGTCGCAGTGCTCATGATCTCCGCCATCCCGACCTACAGCTGGACCTCGATTCGCATCCGCAAGAGCTGGCGGGTTGTCGCGTTGGCAGGGATCGCTCTGCTCGGCGCAGCGCTGGTCAATGAGCCGTGGATCACGCTGACGCTGGTTTCGCTCGCTTACCTGGTATCGGTCCCGTTTGGCCTCGTTAGCTATGCCCGGGTCAGGCAGCGGCGCGCCATTCGGTCCTAGCGCGCCACGGCTGAACGGGCGCAATGGTGCGTGAGGAGTATCGGATTGTCACCGGGCGAAGAGTCATCGGTTCGGCGGCCAGCGACCTGCCCATCAGGGCGGCGACAACTTTCGCTCCGCTGTCGTCGCTCGTGATCACGAGCGCGTAGAGAGCGGCCCAACTGGCAACCAGGAAGGCTAAGGTGGCGAGGGCAACGATCACAATGTATCTCCCAGATTACAGCGCAAATGGTTTGCGTCCCTATACGTTCCATAATGGCGGCTGAAACCGCTTTATTCTTCTATTGTTCCTGCTTTGTTCGCGCAAGTCAAGCACTGCAATCA
>JANMWM010000237.1:0-23035 GCA_031394005.1 Sphingomonas sp. | reverse complement strand
AAAAACCAGTCTGACGTTCACTGACGCCATCGGTACCGTCCGCCTCAAAATCTGGCTCGCCAACATTAATCAACGCTCCCCGCCAAACCGGGAACTGCAAAATATCACAGCACACCGCATCATACGTATCGCCCAACCACTATGCTTCGCGGCATAAACGTACGAAGTCGAGCTTAGGGTTTGATAGTAAATCTGTACGGGCGAGTACTCACGAAAATTCTGCTCGTTGGGATCGCCCCAGTTTTCCGTCTTACCCTCCAAGCTCTCACAAAAAGAAGCATGATCAAGATTGCGGCCGTGTCAGCAATCCAATCCATTATATCGCAGTCCCGATGCAGCGCCGGAATGTTCTGCACCACTTCAATTATGGCGCCGAGGAAGGAAAGTCGCTCGCCTAAACGAAGCAGGCTAGATTTTGGAAATGCCACGGCCCCGAGGAGCGAAAGCGCGAGAAACGCGGCAATGTGCTGAATTTTATCCTCAGGATTCCCGGGGATTGGTGGCGGGTGGGGAAGCCAGGCCATGACGAGCGTTAGTACGAGGGCAGCGAAAAAGGCGATTCGAAAAAACCAGGCGGATTTGATCATGGCGCTCATCAACTTAAGGGTGGTTAATCTTGCAAGCGAAAATCAACGCTTCAGCGCCTCAGGTAAGGTAGGAGTGGACAATGCCGACAAGCTCTTGGGCAGCCTTCGTCCTTGAGTCATCAGCAGGTGCGGCCTGATCGACCATATGTTCTAAGATGTGATCCTCAATAATCTCTGCGATAAAGCCGTCCATCGCACCCCGACACGCAGAAGCCTGCTGAATGACGCGGGCGCACTCTTCATCCGCCTCAACCGCTCGCTCAATGGCATCGAGCTGGCCACGCAGTCGGCGAAGACGGTTCAGAAGCTTTTTCTTTTCTTTCTCAACGCGGCTCATTTCTGATTCAAAACCCTCTTGCATTATACCTGGCACGGTATATGTAGCGCCCCGCGGGATAGTCTCGCAACTACGACCAATGACGATGTTACGTCATGATTGGCAAAGAAGGAAACCATGAAGACCCGATCTAGCCCCACTTCCAGCGAGAGCGATAGGCGAGGCTCTTCTTCGTCGATCACCTTGCTCGGAACGAACGGCCCGAGATCGGGCGTCTCCTGTCAGATTGGCTACGTGCTTATCTAGCCGGTTGCCGCCTCATCCGGGCTCAAAACCAAGCCCGGAAAGGAGGTTGCCATGACCATGGCCTTTACCTGTGCCAATTGGCACGAGAATCATACTCGCCCCGTTTTCAAGTCCGTTGTTTCTCCTGCAACATTGCACGCTCGTTGGAAGTGCGATTGGGACGGAATACCGCGCTGCCACTGGGACATCGGTCCGAGCGGTCAGTATTTTACCCTGTCTTCCGGCCCAAGCAGGTCCTTAGCGGCGCTGGAGCTCGTACGATGAACCAGCAAGCGTCAGTCATTCGCTCGAGTGAACGAGCGCATCTCGACGACGCCCATGTCGGCGACATCCTCGGGGCATTTGGAACCATCGGGCGTCATGACGAAACGCCGGTTTCCTCATGGCGACGTCGGCTTATGACGCTGCTCGCCATCGTCGGACCCGGACTGATCGTCATGGTTGGCGATAATGATGCTGGCGCATTCGGCACTTATACCCAGGCCGGTCAAAATTATGGCACGGGACTTTTGTGGACCCTGTTGCTGCTGGTGCCAGTGCTGTTCGTCAATCAGGAGATGGTGCTTCGACTCGGAGCCGTCACTGGGGTTGGTCACGCGCGCTTGATTTTCGAAAGGTTTGGCCGCTTCTGGGGGGCGTTCAGTGTCATCGACCTGTTCGTGCTCAACGCGCTCACCATCGTCACTGAGTTCATCGGCGTAACGCTCGGTCTTGACTATCTTGGCTTATCCAAAGTCTGGGGGGTGGCCGGCGCTGCAGTGGTCGTCATGGCAGCGGCGAGCACCGGCAGCTTCCGCCGGTTCGAACGCTTTATGATGGTGCTGGTATTCGGCAGCCTGTTGTTGGTCCCGATTGCTCTTTGGGTTCATCCCCCGATGGGCCAAGTGGCACATGATTTTTTCGTTCCCGGGATGCCCGAGGGAAGCAAATTAAGCGAAGTCATGTTGCTTATCATCGCGATCGTCGGCACGACCGTCGCTCCATGGCAGCTGTTCTTTCAGCAGAGCTATGTAATCGACAAGCGCATTAGCCCGCGATTCATTGCGTATGAAAAAGTTGACCTGTGGCTCGGGATTATCCTCGTCCTGGTTGGCGGCGTCGCGATGATGGCGTTCACGTCGGCTGTGTTTGCGGGCACCGCCGCAGTTGGCCAGTTCACCGATGCGGCTGCGGTCGCGCGCGGTTTGGAAGTGCATTCGGGCCGGATAATGGGGATCCTGTTCGCAATCTCCCTCATCGATGCGTCGATTATTGGCGCTGCGGCGGTCTCGCTGAGTACCGCTTATGCGATCGGCGATGTTTTTAGCATCCGTCACTCCCTTCACCGTAAGCCTACCGAGGCCATCGGATTCTACGGCGTCTTCGGCGGCTTGATTGCAATTGCCGCTGCACTGGTTCTGATACCCGGTACGCCCTTGGGGCTCTTGACGAACGCTGTTCAGACACTAGCCGGAGTGCTTCTTCCCAGCGCTGCGGTGTTCCTGCTGTTGCTGTGCAATGACAAGGAAGTCCTTGGGCCTTGGCGGAATGGCCCGTGGCTCAACCTGTTTACCGGCGCAGTCATCGGCGTCCTGGTGATCCTGTCGATGATCCTGACCGCCTCGGTGCTCTTTCCGGACCTCAGCTCGAACTCCATTCTCGCCTTCATGGGGATTGGAGCCGTTTTGGCCTTCGCGACCTGGTTGTTCACTTTAGTTGCTGGGAGAAAACGACGTCAGCCGATCGATCGAACGGGCAAGGCCGATTGGCGCATGCCGCCGCTTGACCGACTGACAGCGCCATCATTGTCGCTCCGTGAGCGGTTATGGATGGGGGTCCTGCGCTTATATCTGGTGGCAGCTGCTGGGTTGGTACTCTTCCGGATCGTCCAGCTGGCGCTGTTTCATCATGTCTGAGCTGCGCAGATCGAGCACCCTGGGAATGAGCCGTCGAGCCCAGTCTAGCCGCCGGATATGGCAAGGCGGCAGGACCACGAAGGCGGACGCTTCGCGATGGGGTCCCGACGCGAAGAGGCGCTCTCGGCGGCTGCTCGCCAACGTTGCATTATGCTCGTTTCTGCTTGTCATGGCGATTGTGGTCATCAGCCAGCTTTCTGATCGCGCGCGATTGCCCGGCAGCATTCCGCAAATAGGCATCAGGCCCTAATCTCGCCGCCGGGACAGTCGGCAGCATTTATCAACAATGCAACCCGTGGAGGCTCTCATGGCCGGGTCAAATCAGTTCAGCCAGCCTATCAACGGGCTCACACCATTCGATTGCGCAATGCTTATTTTAACGCTCCGTGATCCATTCAATGCGCAGCTGGCCGCAGCCTTGCTTCGTGCGGATCAAAGAAATAGGCCACGTCGGCGACCACGGCTGTTGATGTTGGCTTCGCTGTTGGCGCTTTTTGCGGCAGACGAACCGGCGGCTGCTCAAACGCCATCGGCTGCGGCAAAGCCGCCAGCATCCGAGGCGCCTCCCGTAATCAGTGGCACGAACCGCGCTAAAGAGGAGCGCTGGGCGGTTCATGGGCAGGCGACCTTCGTTCTCCAGGGAACGCCGGGATTCCGCTCCCCATATACGGGGACCAACAGCTTTCGGCCGCGTCAGCGCAAGGAGACGTTCGACGCCACGCTGTTTGCCGGTATCCGATCCTGGTCGGGTGCGGAAGTTTGGATCAATCCTGAAATCGACCAAGGTTTTGGCTTGTCAGGCACGCTCGGTGTTGCCGGGTTTACGAGCGGTGAGGCTTACAAGGTCGGCAAGAAGCATCCGTACCCCCGTCTTCAACGGGCCTTCTTTCGCCAGACAATCAATCTTGGCGGGGCAACCGAAAACGTGGAGGCTGCTGCCAATCAGTTGGCAGGAACACGGACTGCCAATCGCTTAGTGCTGACGATGGGTAAGTTCGGTGTTGCCGATATATTCGACACCAATCGCTACGCGCACGATCCGCGAGCCGATTTCTTCAACTGGTCGCTGATCGACGCGGGATCATTCGATTACGCCGCCGACGCCTGGGGCTATTCCACCGGTATTGCCGGCGAATTGCAACAAGGCCCGTGGACGTTGCGCATGGGCGGTTTCAACCTCTCGAAGATCCCTAACGGCGAAAAGCTTGAGCGAAGCTTTCACCAGTATCAACTCGACGCCGAGATCGAGCATCGCCATCGACTGCTGGGACATGACGGAGCGATCCGGCTGACAATCTTCCGTAATCGTGGAAATTTCGGGCGGTTCGCTGACGCCTTGGCGCTTGCGAAGGCTACCAACGAGGTGCCCGATACGGCGCCGGTTCGCGGCCGGCGGTCTCGTAGCGGTGTGAGCTTCAGCCTGGAGCAGGAATTGAGCGGATCAATCGGAATGTTTGCGCGTGCAGGCATCGTGAACGGCACCGTTGAGCCCTATGATTTTAGCGACATCGATCGCAGCGCGTCTTTGGGCCTAGCCATCGACGGCAAGGTCTGGGGGCGACAGGGGGACGTGCTTGGTGTCGGGGCAGTCGTGAACGCAATTTCGGCCATTCATCAGCGCTACCTCGACGCCGGCGGCATCGGCGTCCTCGTTGGGGATGGCCGATTGCCGCACCCGGCAGCCGAAGCCATCGGAGAAGCTTATTACACATGGAGGCCGCTCAAGCCGCTAGCGGTGACGCTCGATTATCAATTGGTAGTAAATCCCGGTTACAATCGTGATCGAGGACCGGCCAATGTCGTCGCGGCACGAATTCACGGACAATTTTGATTTGAGGCAGTAGACAAATAGTCACGTGCATTGGCGGCCTGGAGACAGGAGAAAAATGTGCGTTCACGCATCGGCGCACTTCGTTCGTGTTTCGAAATTCGGCCCTCACACAGTCTTTGGCTTAGATATCAACTCATTAATCTGTTCCGTAAGCGTCGTGTTCTGCTTGAGAAGACGATGCATGTCGTCACTGATTTGTAGAATGGCTTCAGCGTCTTGGTAGGTCTGAAGTGCCTGTTTATCTGAATTAACGGACGCGACCTTTTGACCAACCATTATGATCGACAATAGCACCAGCTGGAGGAACGTTTGGGCGATCCAGGCGACCAACGTTGCTCGACCACCTTGAATCGCGTCGGGAAGGCTGATGAGAGCAATGATAGTAAATACATAAGCACACCACATCGTGCCCACGACATTGGTGATCTTAACGGCCAGCCAGTTATTGAAACTCGACGGCTTATCACCCGCGTCTCTAGCAAATTTCTTGCGCTCTTCGATATGTGGATGAGGCACGTGATCCATTGTAAGCCTTTCGCGTTCGACAAGGAGAGTGCGGTAACTGTGCTATCATTGAGGAGCAATGTTTCAAAAGCGCCGTGAGATGCCCACGTAGGCTTGCACGCCGGGCGTGAAGCGATTCAAGCCGACGTTCACACCGCCGTCGAATTGTAGGTTCGACGACGGAACGTAGGCGAGCGCTCCGTCGAACGAGTATTGTCGCAGAGTGCCCGATGGATCGTAGTTTTGAGAGGTCCACAGTTCAGCGCTTGCGGTAAGCTTCGACGACAACGTTTTTGCGAGGCTTAGAGCAGCGACGAACTGCCCGTGATGACCGTGAAGGTCGGCATTCTCAAGATCATCGACCTCAGGCGAGAACGTGAGCGAATACTCCTTCGACAAGGTGAAGACGCCAGTTCCAACGACGCCACCTTCGAGCTTTCGATTGCCAATGCCAAACTTAGCAGTCGGAATTTTGATGAAGGGGATGACCGCAAACTGAGCCTTCGCGTCGGGTGAAGTAAGCCGCTGCTTTACCCGGAGGTAAAGATCGCCAACGCCGTGCATTTTGCTCACGCCGCTGCCATCTCGAGTGCGGATCGTCTCGAAGGGCGCGATGTTCGCCTCGATGTCGGTCGAGCTTGTTAAGCCGTATTTGAGCGTCGGGTTGGTGTACAGGATCGTATCTGTCCTGGTCCCTTCGGAGTCGAATCGCGTCCAGTTGATTAGGTCGGTCTCGAGCTGGAATGACCCCTTGGGCACCGTGCAGGCCGACGTGTTCTTGCCTGGCCGGTCGGTACAGATAGGCGCCGGACCTGCGTCAGCGGCTGCCGAAGCAGGTTTTTCCTGCGCCTGTGCAAACGATGGACTGGACGCAAGCAGCGCGAGCATTCCCACGATCTTTATTTTAACCATTTTTGGACCCTGGCGTTGACGAATTGGAGGTAGCCCGGTTGATGGTCCGTCGAGCGCGATGTCAACCCCTATGGTCGGAGAGGTTTTCACCGCCGGGGTTATATCTTCGGTCACTCGCTTTCCCTCGAACAGAGGGGACACTGAACAGGCCATTTTAGAATGTTACGCGGATATGTGTGTCGGTTTCACTGATGGCGGCGGTCAACTGGCGGCGGTCAACAAATTTTCACCGCAGGAAAAGTCAGGAACGCGATACTTTTTTAGAATGGCTAATGCCCCGGACCACGCGTCGTAAGGGCCCCTTTATTTGTCAGACCTAGCAGTACTCGCGGAGGAAGTAGCCATTGCAAAGTGCCACATCGCTCGAGACCGATTCTATTATCAAGGATAAGCTTCGCCAGCCCTCCCTTTTTAAACTTTACTCGAAGGTCAACGTTTCCGTTAGTGAGAACTGATAGTAAACTCGAAAGGCCGGGTTCATGACCGACCAATAGCAAGCCATCAATGCTGGGATCAAGATCGGCAATATCGCCGATTAACCGGCGTACATTGCCTTCGGGCGAAAGATTCTTATGCGTCTGTACCTTCCGCTTGTTTAAGACTTCTTCCGAAAATATTTCCGCGGTTTGGATGGCGCGTAGATCCGGACTAGACCAAATACAGTTTATCCTTAATCTTAAGCGCCCTACGGCTTTGCCAAGTTCGTGCATACTTTCGTGACCCCGTTCGGTGAGAGGCCGAAGTGAATCGTTCGGAAAGCGGCTTGCGTCCGCACTGCCTGCGATGCCGTGGCGAAGAAGATAGAGATCCATTCAACCTCTCCGGGTGCAGGCTGTCGCCGTTTTACTGGTCAGCGTCGCAACGTCCGCCGGGGGGAGCCATACAAGGCTGCACTCGCGGTTACTATCAAAAGCACAAAGCGAGCGTCGCTGCCGCACGTCATTGAGAAAACCGGTACAGTGCCCCTATCACTTGGCCAAGGATCCTATCTGATCGTCACACGCTTCACTGCCGGCTGCTCTCATGCCATGCTCGGTCAATGGGGCGGTCAGCAAATTTCGCAAATATTGTAGCTGGCCTCGCCGTTGCCGGTTTGATCCTGCCGGAATCAATCGCTTATGGCTCGATCGCGGGACTTCCGCCTGTACATGCGCTAGCGGCGGCGCTGGCGGGCCTCAGTGTTTATGCGATCGCTGGGAAGTGCCGGGTCGCAATAGTGACGCCGACCTCAGCCAGCGCTGCGGTATTGGCTGCAGCACTCACCAATATCGGCGGATCGGCCGGAGATCGCCTCGCGCTGACGCTTGCGCTCGTCGGTTGCGTCGGTCTGCTGTTCTTCCTGGCGGGATTGCTGCGGCTAGGGTTTATTGCGGCGTTTGTGTCGCGCCCGGTGTTGCATGGCTTCGCGTTCGGTCTGGCCGCTAGTATCGTGCTCAAACAGCTTTTCTCCGTCACCGGCGTGCAGACCACGGCGCGCTTGTTGACTGGTCAGCTTATCGAGGTGCTCGAAGGAGTAGCACGCTGGAATCTAGCCGCCTTATCAATGGCGGGCGGGGCGCTGGGCATCATGCTAGCCTTACGACGATGGAGATATATTCCAGCGGCCTTTGTTATGCTGACATTGACCGTGGCAGTATCGTTTATCGTCGACTTCAACCGGATGGGCGTTCCGACGATCGGCAAAATCGTACTCGACTTCGGATTGCCCACATTGCCGCGCTTCGATGGGCCGCGATGGTTGTCGGTCGCGTCGGGGAGCTTCCCGCTCGCGCTCATCCTGTTTGTTGAAGCGTGGGGGACAAGTCGAACGCTGGCACTTCGTCACGGCGATACGCTCGATCCCAATCGGGAATTGCTGGCTCTTGGTCTGGCCAATATTGCGGCGGCGACCGCCGGCGGACAGCCGGTCGGGGCGGGTTTCTCGGCCTCGTCCGCCAACGACGCAGCGGGCGCCAACAGTCGTCTTGCCGGCGCCGTAGCCGCGGCGGCCTTAGCGGTGTTGCTGCTAGTCGCGCTGCCGCTGATTGCGCGAGTCCCAAGCGCGGTACTTTCCGCCATTGTCATCGCAGCACTGACTCACGCGCTCGATCCAGCTCCTATGCTGCGGCTATGGCGCCTGGGTCGAGACCAATGGATCGCGCTCGCAGCAGCCTCCGGCGTTCTTGCTTTTGGCCCGCTCTATGGGATGCTTATTGCCGTATCGCTATCTGTCTTGGCCCTCGCCCACCGCCTGGCGGAACATAAGATTGATCGGCTGGGTCAGCTCGATGGGAGCGAGGATTACGTGGACTTGGCCCGCCATCCTTCCGCGAAGATTGATCGTGCGATTTTGGTTGTTCGCCCCCAAGAGCCTCTATTCTTCGGCAACGCAGAGGCAATTATGAACGAAATTGAGCGGGCCACTAGTAACGCGACGCGCGTCGTCGTCCTCAGTCTGGAGGAAAGTTACGATCTTGATAGCAGTGCAATTGACGTCCTCGGCGAGACCGCAACCCGCCTTCAGGCTCGTGGCCAACACCTGATATTCGGACGGCTAAAAGATCCAGTGCGCGAGCTCTTGGAAAAGGCTGGCGAGCCGTTGGCGTCGCTCGCTATCCAAGGCCAGCGAAGCGTCGCAGAAGCTGTTAAGGCCGCCCGATTCTTCTCAGATCCAAAGGAGCCCAAAGGATGAGAAACAGCCGCGAACCGATCCTTAGTCCGGTGGCGATCGCGTCTCTCCGCCCAACACAGATTACGGTCGGGTTGCGCGAGGTCGAGCGCAAGCGAGTGCAATGGCGCGGCGAAGGCGAAAAAGGAGGAGCCTTTCTGGGGCGACACATGGTCCCGGTTGTCCTTGGGCCAAAGCAGCGACCGTACGTCATCGACCATCACCATCTCGCCCGAGCGTTACACGACGAAGGACAGACGGAGGTCCTGACGACGGTGGTCGCGGATCTTCATCTCCTAAGTCCCGCGGCATTCTGGGTGTTTCTTGACAATCGCGGCTGGCTCCACCCATTTGATGCTGACGGTAAACGACGCGAATATTCGGCAATACCAAAGCGGATTTCAAAGCTTATCGACGATCCGTTCCGATCTTTAGCGGGAGCGGTTCGCGAGGCGGGCGGTTACGCAAAAGATACAACGCCATTTTCCGAGTTCATCTGGGCAGATTATTTTCGCCGTCGGATCAAGCGCTCCCGGCTCGAGGAAAATTACGAGGGATCAGTCACCAAGGCACTTCTGATGGCCCACGCCCAGGCAGCCGACTTCATGCCTGGATGGTGCGGCCCTGACCATTCCATCTCAGCATTTTAGCGCCGCACTAAAGTGTTTCCGAAACATTTGAGGCCAGCTTCCCCCGGGCGATGCCCTCGTCAGCCTCGCGGTCGACGATCTCGATGCGCTGCCCCTCGACTGGATAGCCCCGCCCGACGCGCACTCCCGGCCACCCTAGGAGGGTGCGCGCGCCGCGACCGTTCGCGGCCCGGCGGGGGAATTGCTCGAATTGATCGAGCGCTCAGGGAAGTAGCAGCACCGACCCGGTCGTCCGCCGCGACTCGAGGTCGCGGTGCGCCGTCCCGGCATCCGTCAGCGGATAGCGCGCGCCGATCTCGGGCCTCACCGCGCCCGAAGCGATCATCGCCCACAGCCGCTCGACCCCCGTGCGGCGCTCCTCGGGGGTCGTATAATAATCGAACAGCGTCGGCCGCGTCACGAACAGCGATCCGGCGGTGGCGAGCGAGCCCAGATTGACGTTGCCGACCGGCGCGCTGGCGTTGCCATAACCCGCGATCAGCCCGCGCCGCCCGGTGCTGGCGACGCTCGCTTCCCACGTGTCCTTGCCCACCCCGTCGAAGGTTACCCGCACGCCCTTGCCCCCGGTCAGGTCGCGCACGCGTGGCCCGACCTCTTCCTGGACGTAGAGGATGACCTCGTCGGCCCCGGCGGCGCGTGCCAGCGCAGATTTCTCCGCGGTACTGACAGTCCCGATCACGCGCGCACCGACCGCCTTCAGCCACTGGCACAGCAAAGTCCCGACCCCGCCTGCCGCGGCGTGGACCAGCACGTCCCACCCCGCCTCGACCCTGCCGCAGCGCTCGACGAGAAATTCGGTGGTGCAGCCCTTGAGCAGCACGGCAGCAGCGACATCGCTCGAAATCGAATCCGGAATGGGCAGCAGGCTGTCGCCGGCGACCAGCCGCGCGGTCGAATAGGCGCCGCGGTGCGGTCCGAAGGTCGCCACCCGGTCGCCTTCGCGCCACGGCGACCCCGGCCCTGCCGCGACGACTCGTCCGGCGGCTTCGAGCCCAAGCGCGCCCGGCAGATCCATCGGGTAGATTCCCGAGCGGTGATAGACGTCGATATAGTTGAGCCCCACCGCCTCATGCGCGACGAGCACTTCGCCGGGGCCTGGATCGCCGATCGCGACCTCCTCCCACTCGATCGCTTCGGGGCCGCCCAGCTGGCGGACGATGGCTCGGGTCGCTCTCATGGGATCAGCCTAGCGCGCGCGCCCGCCAAACGGAAGCTTGTCCGGGCAAGTGCGATGCGGCAACGCTGGGCGCACAGCCGACCGGAGATCGCCCATGCCCGCCCACCTCGTCATCACCGCGCGAATCCACGACCGCGCCGTCTTCATCGACGGCTACGCGCCGCGCGCCGCCGCGCTCGTCGAGCGCTTCGGTGGCCGCTACATCGCGCGCGGCCCGGTGAGCGAAACGCTCGAAGGCCCCGACCAGTCGGGCCTGTCGGTGGTCGTCAGCGAATGGCCCGACCGCGCTGTCGCGCTCGCCTTCTGGAACAGCGCCGACTATCGCGAAGTCGCCCGCCTGCGCGAAGGCATCGCCGACTGTCAGGTCCTGCTGATCGAATGACCGTGCGCGTGCGAACTTGTCGGTCACGCGTAGGGCCGGGGCTATCCCGCACGCTCGACGTCTCGTTCACGACAGCCCAGTCTCGCGAATGGCCGTTCGCGACGCGGTCGCCAATCAAGCGTCATTGAATTGATCATGCCAAGGAGCGTCCGAAATGCGGCGATCGAAAATCGCCTCGACCGCGCCTTCCACTTGCTTCGCGAGGAGATCGTGCCGGATCACGCCTTCCTGTTCCGGGGAAAGCTTTCAACGTGCCAGCCGTTTTCCAGGTATGGGAGCGTCGCCCCGAGCCGCGCCAGCTCAAGCCCGTCGAGACCAAACATCTGGATTTCGAATTCACCACGCCCGATCTCGCTGATTTCGCGATCCAGCGCGTCGGCGCTCGAGCGGGTCGGGTGCATCGCGACTTCACCGCGGGTCCGAATTTCCACTATTTCATCCGGGGCGATGTCGAAGCTGACATGAGGTGCCTCGACTTCACCAGCGTCATGGGCAATGCGGCAGGTAATCCCAGTCTTTCGAAGTCAGAGATAGTCTTGCTTTACAGCGAGTGGATCGGCCGCGGCTCGCGGGGTAGCGACATAATGCAGTTACTGAGACGGTCTTGGCGTAGCTCAAAATCGCAAGCGAGCACCGCCGTCACCCCGGCCAGGGCGTGACGAAGAGTATCGCCTTTGGTTGGCAGGTCGGACGGCCCCCGATTGTGAAGCGAGAAGTCAAGCCGCGGCCTGACTCGCTTCCACGCATAACCGGTTAGTCATTTCGTCACGTGTTGCGCGCAGAGCCCCGATGTACGACGCAGGCTCTTGGCGCTGCATTAACCGGGTCAACAACGAGATCTGCTTGGCCAAGGGATGCTCGATGGACCCGTTTGCGCCAAGCCATGCAAGCAGGAGAAGGCCGGTCGAGATAGTATCGATCTCGGAGATCTCCGTTATGGCTTTCCAGCGGCCGGACGAGGCTAGGTGTTCAACCCGATCCGCCGAGCCCGCGCATTTGAATGGCAGATCGAGCGCCGACGCGATCTCGGCGAGATGGCAGTAGCTTCCGCCGCCCTTGAGCGCCTTGGCAAGATCGAGATGCCGGTAATCGTCAAACCGCCCAAACCGTTCGCTCTTCCTCAACGCACGAGGAAGTTTTCGATGAAGGCGCATGGCCGCCATCTCGAGGATTGGTTGCTCGGCGTTGAGGCCGCCGAACGTGACCAGCTGATGATCCGGGCGTATCAACAATTCGTCGAACAACTGCGGGATGAGCGTTTCTTCGCTGCAGCCAGGGAGGGATTTGAGCGCAACATGGCTGAGCTCGCCATCGTCGATGCGAAGATCGAGCAGGCTCGCGCTGACAATCTTCCGCGTGGTCCATCGCGGCGGCGCGGCCTTTCGATCAGTTGCTGCGTATCGATCGTAGGCGATCCAATCCCAGATACTTTCGGTGTCAAGAATAAGAAACTGGCCGGCGGGGCGTGTGCTGGATTGATTAGACATGGAGTTTACCTTTCGATGCCGACGAAGCGGCTGGGTTGAAACAACAAAGGCCCGCGCGAGCGGGCCTTTGTCGGAGATTAAACGTGATGCTTATGATCACGTGACATTGGTTGGAGGCCTCAAGAATCACGATCCGTAGCTTGAGGAGAAGCCGACCAAGGGTGGGCCGGGATGGAAGGGGTGATAAAGGGTCAGACGATCGTGATCGGCTCACCTCCAATCTCATGCAGGACGGACAGCGCGGCAATCTGAGGCTGGATGGAGTGTTCCCATTTTTCCCACGCTGCCCGAAGCACCGGCTTCTCCTCTCCGGCGAGGTAGATTTCGGCGATCGCCCCAATGCAGGCCCGAGCGCGCTCAACGAGGTCGGATGCGATGCGATATGGCCTGACGCTGACTTCGCCGAGGCCCGTTTCGAACCATCCCGCGTCGATCGCGTTCTTGGTCGCCTGATCCATCCCAGGATGCAGCTGCAGTTGTTGAACGGCCACCTGGGTCTGGCTATCAATGTCGATCGCCAGATTGATCGGATCGTGACAGCAAAGCATGCATTTGAGCATGGCAAGGAGTCTCAACGCCGGCTTCGCATCGTTCGCGTCAATGGACAGGCGTCCAAGCTTGCTGATGACATCGGTGAGGTCGTGCCCGGCAAGCACGGCCCCTGAGTTGAGCGCCGCGGCGAGATTGCGGACAAGCTCAAGATTTTCGCCATAGCGTTGCCCGAGGCTGATCCTGCCGTTTAGTTGCAAGACGCCTCCGACAGGGCGAATGGTCACAACGCAGTAGGCGTGGAGCCAGGCGAGACTGACGCCTGTATCATTAGCGGTCTCGCACAGTGGAATAAGCAACTGGACCGGCGGGACGGAGCGGTTGTCATTGTCATTGGTATTCATGGTGATCTTCCTTGGTTGATGGACGAGCGCCGTCCCACCGCAGCGGACAGGCTGCAGCGGAACGGCGTTCGTTGGTGGTTTTGGCTGGAGGGTTGGTTAGTAGTGCGTGATCCTGGTGAAGCTGGCATCGAGGGCCCGCTTCGCCTGGAAGGCAGCGCTGAGTTCACCTTGCCGCGTTGCGGCGTCGATTTGTCCGATCAGCGACAGGCGTAAAAGTCCGCCGAGATCGTCAATCTCGGCAAACGGCAAAAGATGCTCATGATCATGGATGTGAATCCACCGGACAAGCTGACTGATCAGCGAGGCATGGTACGAAGCGTCTCCTTTTTCCATCGCCCGGCAGTGGGCAAAGAGCAGGGTCGTCGACACCACATCGCCTTCGCAGTATTCGACGATCGTCTCGATTTTCCCCTCATCGTATAGTTTGCCGACCTCGTCTCCGTGGGCGCTGACCTTGCTTGCGACGCCCACTGCGTCGCACAACATTGCCAACGAGCAACCGCGGGCCGAACCATAGTTCGAGTATTTGTCGAGGATGTCGTAATGCTTCGCACTGACGTAGCGTGGCTCCGCTGCCGCTGCGGTCAATGCCGGCAAGTTGAACGTGCGTATTGATTGCGCCGCCAGCATCAAAACCGGGAGGTCAAACCCGCGGCCATTGGCCGTGACGCATGACCGGCCCCGCAGCAGGCTCTCAAGCCGCTCGAGCGGTTTAACATCCTCGCAGAAACGGATGCTGGTCATCTCGAACTGCCATTCGTCGTAGCAATCACGATCACATGTGAGGACACTGGCGACCACCGGCGTATGGGTCGCCCATGGCGGGAAACCGCCATCTTCCGGCTTCTGCCCGGAGATGGTTTCGATGTCGACAACAGCGAAATGCTGATCGTCGAACATGGCTTTGGGTTGATAACGAGACATTGGACTTCTCCTGGTGAAGCCCGGCGGAGGCGATCAGCGACTGCCGATCCTTTTTCCATCCCCTACCGAACTCACTTGGAACTTCTTGAAATCTGCTCTTTCTAAATTCTTGGCGTCGGCCGCCTTTGTTGCGCATTGAAGGCTCGCACGATCGTCTGCCCTTGTTCCTTCGCGACTGACAAAGTGGTGGCTTTCGAACAGGCTCATTCGGCAACGCGGAAAGTTTGAACTTAGCTGTCTGGTTGCGGAACGTCATTGGGATCAGGTAGCAGGGGCGATCGCTGAGTACGCTCGGCGCCCATCGCCCAACATCAAATTTCGAATCCCGCAGTCGTCGTTGACGCTGGCAAGTCCGATTCAACATGTTTAAAGCTTGAGCGGAGGCATCGGGCAAGCAGGGGCTCCGCCTGCGAACCATAAGGAACGATCATGAGAGTGTCGTCGCGGTCGATTGTCGCCGCCTTTGCCCTGGCCAGTGCTGGCCCTGCAATCGCGCAGGTTTCTGATCCGATCGCTCGGCTACCAGCGCCGTCCACACCCGTCGTCCACGCTCTCGTCACTCAGACCCCCACGACTCAAACACAGGCCCCGGTAACTCTGCCTCTCGTCGTCCTTCCCCCGCCGTTCTGGCCGCTGGCCGATGCGCAGGAACTGCTGACCGTGATCCATTCGGTTGCCGCCGAGGGCCTCAGCCCCAATGTTTATGCCCCCACTGCCCTTGCTGACGCCATCGCGGCGCGGAACGCGCCGCGTGTCTCATTCGCCGCCACCGACAGTTTCAACAAGCTGTCGTCCGATTTCGCCCTCGGCCATGTCCGCGGCGAGGACCGCATCGACTGGCACGTCGCTAACCCCGGCCTCAATGCTGCCCGCCAGCGTGAGTTGCTCGATGGCGCGCTGGCCCAGCACCGCGTCGGCGATGCCCTGCGCGGCTTGTTGCCCACCCACCCGCAGTATGGCGCACTGCGCACCGCGCTCGCCGACCCGGCCAATGCCGCGCAAGTCAAAACCATCCGGCTCAACATGGACCGCTGGCGCTGGCTTCCGCGCAACCTCGGTGATCGCTACATCATCGCCAACGTCCCCGCCTATACCGCGACCCTTGTCGAAAACGGCGTCGCCGTCTCGCGCCACAAAGCGGTCGCAGGGGCGATCAAAACTCCGACCCCGCAGCTCAGTGCGATGGCCACCGGCGTGATTCTAAACCCGTGGTGGGAAGTTCCAACCAGCATCTCTCACGAGGTCGCGACCAAGAGCAGTTTCGTCGCGGTGCGCGATTCCATCACCGGCGCGGTCCAGCGATATCGCCAACCCCCAGGGCCGTTGAACGCGCTTGGCCAGATGAAGTTTGTGATGCCCAATCCCTACGCCATTTACCTCCACGACACGAACGCCAAGAGCCGATTTAATAGCGCGGTCCGAGCCTTTAGCCACGGCTGCATCCGCACCGACAAGATCGGTGACCTCGCCCGTCTGTTGCTGTCGGAGGACGGCGGAACGTGGGACGCGGCCAAGGTCGCGGACGCGCTTGCTAGCAAGAAGTCCGTCAAAGCGACCTTCGTAAAGCCGCTTCCGATCTACATTGTCTATTTCACTGCCGCCGCCGCGCTCGACGGTTCGATCGTCCATTATAACGATGTCTATCACCGCGACGGTACGGTCATCGCCGCGCTTCTCGACGAGCCCCTCGCGCACAAGAAGTCGACCGTCGCCGAAGCTGGCCTAGCCACCAACTCCGCAACCGCAGCGGACACCGCTTCGTCTTCCGCCTCAGCCCCGAAGATCAAGCCCGCTCCAACCGACATCCAGAACGACCCGCTCAGGCCGCGCTAAAGGCGATTAATCTCAGATTGCACGGCGCCCATCCATTTCCTTACGCTCTCTTCACTCCACGAATATGGCCATGTTGTTCCGCCGGGGATATCCTCACGAAACGGATTGCACAGAGTATCTCGAGAATCGGCTTGAGCCACGGGCGCAGCTTCGGCGGGGCATATTAGGTGGGTAAAATCGCGCTCATCAGCCCCACCGGGATGGCGACGATCATCGCGATGATCGCGCCGATGAAGGCAGTTTCCAGTACAGCGGGACCGAGCCGAACTCGCCCGATGACCCGCCATGGTCGGCACGCATCGCCATTTGCGGCGACCAGCTCATCCCGAACTGGAACTCGGCCGGATTGACCATGACAGGACGATGCCGAGCGTGGTCAGGATCGCGACCGTCGACGCCGCCATCAGTATCAGCATGACCCCCCTCGACCCTGGCACGAGCACGAAATTCGAACCTGATCCGGCTGAGCGCAAAGGCCGCGGCGCCGAGCGCGACGAGCAGGGCCATCGCGCCGCCGATTGTGGCAACGCGACTGGTGGCGCCCTTGATCTGCGGCGCGAGCGTCGTCACTTCGTGATTGAACCCCGCCTCGATTTTGCCCGAGGTAATGTCCTGCGCCTCGCCGAATATGCTTTCGCGCTGGATCTCGCTACGCGGCAGCGCTCGCCCCTCGGGCGACGACAGCACAGTTTGTTCGACGAAGCGCGACTGAAAAACCGGCATCCATGCGGCAATCACCAGCAGCGACGAACAACGCGGCGATCAGGGCCAGGCCCGGGGTCATAATCAGCCGCTCGCCGTCCGTCGCTTACTTGAGTGTCGCAGGGTCAATCGGCTTCAGTGCTTTGCCCTGCTCAGCCGCCGCGGTAGCATCGGCCTCAGCGAACGGAACTAGCCCCTTGGCCTCGAGTGGACCACCTTTGCTCCACTGGGTCGCGTAGAAATCAACAAACTTCTTTACCTCTTGCTTGGCGTCCATGTGCTCGCCCTTGACATAAATGTAGAGCTTGCGCGCGCCAGGGTAAGAGAGGTCGGCGATGGTCGCTTTAGTCGGTGCTACACCGTTCAGCTGAACTGCCTTAACCTTGTCGGCATTGGCGTCGAGGTAGGAGAAGCCGAGCACGCCCAGCGTGTTTTTGTCGAGCGAGATTTTCTGAACGAGCAGGTTTGGGTTATCGGTGACCTCGACATAGGGGCCATCCTCACGGATCTTAGTGCAGACCTCCTTGTGCTTCTTGTCGTCGCTCTTCGCCAGCGCCGCAATTGCCGGGTCACTGTCGCAGCCCTTGGTCAGGATGAGGTCGCCAAGGCTGTCGCGCGTGCCAGAGACGGGCGACGGGCCCATCACCCGGATCGGCGTCGCGGGCAGCGTCGGATTGACGTCATGCCAAGTCTTGGAAGTGTTAGGTTTACCGAAGGGGTTGGCTGCAAGTGCCTTGTAAATGTCGGTCTGGGTCAGGTTGAGCGGGGTCGCATCCTTGTTTTGGATGAACGTCAGCCCATCGATACCTATTGCGACCTCAATTACCTTCTTCGCGCCAACGCTGGCGCACTTGGCATATTCGCTAGCCTTCATCGCACGCGATGCATCGGTGATGTCGGGGGAGGAAGCATCGTTACCAGTGCAGAACAGCTTCATTCCGGCGCCAGTGCCGGTCGCCTCGACTGTTACGCTGCTCCCCGGGTTAGCTCGCTGAAAGGCTTCAGCGACTGCGGTTGTAAAGGGGTAGACGGTTGCCGAACCGACAATTTTTATGCGATTCGAGGACCCGCCACCGCCCGAATGGCTCGAGCCACACGCGGCCAGAAGGACCATCGCGGGAATGATGGAGATCAGCTTCGTCATTTTAAAATCCTTGTCACTGGGTCCCGAGTTGGGCCTGATAACGGCTTCCGGCGGCAATCGAAAGAAAGCGACGCCGCATCAAAAATTCGGCGCCGTAACCCGGCCCGGAGTGCGGCGCCCTTACGCAACCTTAGATCAACCCCCGATGAGCCAACACTCCGCTAATCAACGACCCCAACTGTCTCAAATGATCTGACGACACAAACTTGGAGGGTGGGGGTCGAGCTCCTCGGAACCTGATAAGATCGGCGACGTGCGGACATTTTTCAGGTCTTGAGGTCGAAGGCCTTGCCTCGTCGCTCGCCGGTCCGTTCACATTCGAGGTCCCCCCAAGACCTTGTCTGACGATTACCGGACCCTCCCGACTGAACAAGAATAGCACGGAGATCGTCGCTCATCTAGGCCCTTCGCCCGACCAATTGGCAGAGCGCTAGGCTGGCCTTATTAATTCTATAAGGACGCGGCCCAATGCCCCGCCCTTTCGGATTTGCAACCGCCCGGCGGTGCAGAGCGGCAGCTGCAGCCGGCGGTTGGCCGACTCCTGAGGCAACGGATCAAGGGGCTTCACGCCGCAACAGCGTGGACTAGGCCAAATCAAGTGGTTGAAAGCCTGAGGAACTCAGACAATGTTACTATCCGACGTGGGTAGATTTGCTGGACACTTTATAGTGGGGGTGCCGTGCATCTCGGCCGGGGGCGCCTTAGCTGGGAACGTTTTCCGCCGGCTTGCGCCGACACCCCGAGCGGGCGCATCAGCCAGCGCCGCCACGGCGGCTTTTCTGCTCTTCAGGTTGGTCAAGAGCGAGGTGCCCGTCGAGGGCGCAGACCAATGCATTGGTTTGTGGTTGGGCTCAGGACTTTTGGCTGCAGTTTGTTTGCGCTGGTATTACCTATCAAAAATGCGCGCGGGAGCGGATCACAGTGCGGGAAAAGCAGAGAGGCCGGACGCTGGTTGATGTGCCGCGCTGCTTGCTCAAGGGTAAGCCGCAAACCTCGAGACAGCTCGCAAAGGACGTGCTCGACCGTGAAGGCAACTTGGATCTGGATAACGAGACCTTGGAGCGGGTCACCAGTCCTATTGACCGCTCGATGCGTAGTAAAAAGGACGTTTACTTGAAGGGAGAAAGGCTCCTGGCCGATCTACTGGTCGATCCTGCGGTCTGCCGAGGAAGCTGACGCCAGCGAGGAAACCGGCGTGGCCTAGCCGAAGCCCCGATATACATTTAATGTGGAGTAAGAGGTCGTAAGACCCTTGTCCTTACAGCGCGCTGGAAGTCAGCGCTTCGGCAGTCAGAGGTAGCCCCATGAACGATCCTGCATTTTCCGCTCACGAGCATGCCGAACACGCCGAGCACGCCGCCCACGCCAATGACCCATTCATCTCGCGAGTTTCGATCACGATCGCGGTTCTCGCGGTGTTGGCGGCGGCCGTCGGAAGTCTTGAAACAATAGAAGCCGGGGCCGCAATCGAATCGTCCAGCGAGGCGGTCCTGGAACAGAACAAGGCATCCGACATCTGGGGAGAGTATCAGGCCGATAGCTTGAAGAAGCACCTCTACGGCATCGCTGCTGACGCCGGGGGAGCTAATGCAGCGCGCTACCACAAAACGTCCGACGAGCAGAAGGCGACTCAAACTGACGTTAAGAAGCAAGCCATGGAAGACGAGGCCACTCGCGACCAAAAGTTGGCAGAGGGCCGCATTCATGAGCATCGACATCACAGGCTCGCGGTCGCCGCAACGCTGGCCGAAATTGGGATTGCAATCTGCACGGTGGCGATCATCACCCGCCGGAAGTCCTTTTGGCTTGGCTCGCTCATCCTCGGGCTGGGTGGGGTTATCGTGCTCGGATATGCCTACCTCGTTTGAACGGCGACTGCATCCGGGTGTCCGAGGAAGGTGCTAAGGCTGCACCCCACCAAGGCTCCTCGTCATACTGCATCCACGTAGTGGCAAAAGAATGGCGTCTCCAGCCACCCCAATAATTAGGGGGAGAGAAGTTACTGCAGCCACTCACTCGCCGAGGCAAGGAGCAATAAAATACCAAGCGTAGCGCGATAAAAAACGAAAATCCAAGTCGAAAAACGCTCAAAGACGCGTATCAGCAGCTAGATTGCAAAGAAGGCCGACAGAGAGGAAACAACCAGACCGACGGCGAGTAACGACCAACCATGTGCGCTCAGATGAACTTTATGAAGTTCCCAAAGTTCCTTGATGCCGGCCAAAGCTATTGCCGATATTCCAAGTAGGAAGGAAAGACGGGGCGGCTTCGGCTCGTTTGAAGCCAAGACTCAACACGGCGGTACCCGCGCCACCTTCTCCGGCGAGGTGGTGGTCCAGCTCCGCGTTCAAGGCGCGCTCGGTCAGCGCCTTCCTGAGCGAATCGAGTAGGCCTTCCTGCTCAAAGGCCGCGCTGGCGGCTCCGCCGACCAACAGCTGGTCGAGCAGTTCGTTCGGTATCGCAGGCTCTTTACGCCGGGACATATTGGACTCCATTTTACCCGTTATTCCCGCCCACACACGGAAATCCTGACAGTCCCTGATCGCGGCACGAACATCGTCGGGGATGCGGTCCTGCTGAAGGCCCCCGATCTGATCACCAGCTCGGCCTACGTGGAGATCAAGGCGGCGGACCGCTTCCACACCCAGATCACTCGGCCGAACGAGATGTGGCTGACCGGCTTCACCCACTTGAAGATCATCGGCTGGGGCTGACTGACGAGCTGGCCCAGCGCGACGAGGCAGGGTTCATCGAGCCGAGCGACTGGCCAGGATAACGATAGAAGCAACCCCATGTCCAGCACGAGAGCGGCCTACGCCCCGGACGGCATGTCGGACACCCAAAGTGTCCCCGGCACTTCACTGAAGCAGCTGCGTAAGACCAAAGTGGCGCTGTTGCTGGTGCTGATCAGCCGCATGGCCTAGCAGATGGTGGTTGTCGTCCTACCCTTTTCCCTTAATATTATTCAAGTTCATGTGACTAAAGAGCGTTGGCGATAACGCGCCTGATCCCAAATGCGGTCGTCGAGGATTTGGCGAAGGGTTCTCGCCGCGGCAACAATCTCGTGTTCGCCGACATAAAGTGGCGTGATTCCAAACCGTAGTATGTCAGGCGCTCTGAAGTCGCCGATGACTCCATTGTCAATCAGTGCTTGCATGATCGTGTATGCGTCTTGATGGCGGAACGACACTTGGCTCCCGCGCTCGAGTGGATTATCTGGGGAAGCGAGCTCGACGCTTGGGCAGTCTCGGCTTACCGCTCTGATGAACAAGTCTGACAGCTCAATCGATTTACGACGAACGTCGTGGATGTCGGCGACATCCCAGATGTCGAGTGCGGCTTCGAGAGCGGCCATCGCGATTACGGGCGGTGTACCCACTCGAAGGCGATCGATTCCGACGCCGGGTCGATACTCGACGTCGAATGCGAACGGCGCTTCGTGCCCGAGCCATCCAGCCAGCGCCGGCCGCAACTCGCCCGCGTGGCGATCGGCAACATAGATGAAGGCTGGCGCACCCGGACCGCCGTTTAGATATTTGTAGGTACAGCCGACCGCGAAGTCGGCGTCGGCCCCAAGGACGTCGACCGGAATGGCGCCAGCTGAATGCGCCAGGTCCCAGACCGTCAAGGCCCCCGCTGAGTGCGCTCGTTTCGTCAGGGCCGTCATGTCGTGCAAGCGCCCGGTTCGGTAGTCGACCTCGGTCAACATCAGGACCGCAATGCTGGAATTGATCGCTTCGGCAACATCTTCGGGCCGGACGATGCGCAGCTCGTAGCCTCGGCCAAGTGTCCGGATCAGTCCCTCGACCATATAAAGGTCACTCGGGAAATTGCCGCTATCCGAGAGGACGACCCGTCGATCTGAATTGAGCTCAAGGGCCGCCGCAACTGCTTGGTACACCTTGATCGAAAGCGTATCCCCAACCACGACCGATCCGTGCGGTGCCCCGATTAGCTTGCCAATGCGGTCCCCAACTTCGCGCGGTTGTGTCATCCAACCGGCCGAGTTCCACGCGCCGATCAGTTGCCCGCCCCACTCGTCGACGATGGTATGCGCCACTCGAGCCTCCGCCATCGCGGGCATCGGCCCGAGCGAGTTCCCGTCGAGATAAACGACCCCGGGCGGCAAGCGAAACATCGAGCGCGTTCGGGCGAAATCGGTCATTGGGGCACTTGCCGAGTATGCCGCTCGCCGTTGATCTTCACGAACACCTCGTCGAAATGCCACCGCCAATGCCGAAAGCCGCGCATCCGCGAACAACGCCGCCGGCGGATTTCCGCCGCAAACATTGGCCCAAACCGATTCCACCAAAACCGCACCGTTTCATGACAGATGTCGATTCCCCTCTCGAAAAGCAGATCCTCAACGTTGCGCAGCGACAGAGGAAAACGCACGTACATCATCACCACGAGCCGGATCACCTCGGACGACGAGTTGAAGTACCTGAACGGGTTTGCGGACTTGGTCATCAAGCCGGTCTATCCCCACCCGGCCGCGGCGGCAATTTTGCTCTGACAACACCCTCCAATGGACGGTACTCTACTGACCGCGACCACGGACGCGATCGGGCCGCAGATCGGGGTCGCCGCCACCATACCCACCGCATCATCGCGGTTAGGGTCGGGTGTCCAATGCGGGCAGCGCGCTCCCAAATGTCTGTACTTAGGAAGCAAAGCGGCTGACCGATCGAAATTTTGGTTGTGTCCGGACAGGCAGGTTTTAGATTGCCTGGATCGAACGGTGCCACTGCGTCCACCGAAGCTCAGCTGTCCGTTTGTGACCCATTTCGACCGTGAGTTTCATCGGCTGTGGAACATCGCCAACCGCCTCTCAGCCCCCGTCGATCTCAACTTCTGCCTCGCAGTTAACCGGGGCGTTTAGTG
>JANMWM010000218.1:0-6699 GCA_031394005.1 Sphingomonas sp. | reverse complement strand
CGCGGCGATGCTCCTCGACCATCTCAGCCACGGAGACGCCGCGGCCGAACTCCGCTCTGCAGTCGACGCCACCCTCATCGCCGGAACCCGCACCGCCGACCTCGGCGGCACCGCCAGCTGCAGTGAGTTCGGCAACGCCGTCCGTGTCCAGCTCACCGTCCCCAACCGCGAGAAAGTCGCCGCATGACCGTCCCCCGCACCCTCTACGAAAAGATCTGGAACGCCCATGTCGTCGAGCGCCGCGACGACGGAACCGACCTCATCTACATCGACCGCCACCTCGTCCACGAAGTGACCTCCCCGCAAGCGTTCGAAGGCCTCCGCCGAGCAAACCGCAATGTTCGCCGCCCCGACCTCACGCTGGCGGTCCCCGACCACAACCTCCCCACCACGCCCCGCCTCGATGCGCAGGGCAACCGCGTCCCCATCGCCGACCCGGCCAGCGCCGGCCAGCTCTCCGCGCTCACCGCCAACGTCGCCGAATTCGGAGTCCCCTACATCGACGATCTCGACGCGCGGCAGGGCATCGTCCACGTCGTCGGCCCCGAACAGGGCTTCACCCTTCCTGGAACCACCGTTGTCTGCGGCGACAGCCACACCGCCGCGCACGGCGCCTTGGGCGCACTTGCGTTCGGCATTGGCACCAGCGAAGTCGAGCACGTCCTTGCCACGCAAACCCTCCAGCTCACGCGCTCGAAAACACTTGAAGTCCGCGTCGAGGGCACCCTCGGCTTCGGCGTCTCGGCCAAGGACGTCATTCTCGCGATCATCGGCAAGCTCGGCGTGTCGGGCGGCACCAGCCACGTCATCGAATATCGCGGCGACACCTTCGCCGCCATGAGCATCGAGCAACGCTTAACCGTCGCCAACATGTCGATCGAGGCCGGAGCGCGCTCAGGCCTCTTCGCCCCCGACGACACCGCCTTCGCCTACCTGAAGGGCCGCCCGATGGCCCCCTCCGGTGCCACGTGGAACGAAGCCGTCGCCCGCTGGCGCACCCTCGCCACCGACCCCGGCGCGACATTCGACAAGTCGATCGCTCTCGCCGCTGCCGAGATCGCCCCTAACGTCACCTGGGGCACCAGCCCCGACGAGGTAGTCGCGATCACCGGCTCCGTCCCCGATCCCGCCTCCTACGAAAACCCCGGCCAGCGCGCCGCCGCCACCAAAGCTCTCGCCTACATGGGCCTCGCCCCCGGCACGCGAATGCAGGACGTCGCGGTCGAGCATATCTTCATCGGCAGCTGCACCAACAGCCGCATCGAAGACCTGCGCGCCGCCGCCGCCGTCGCCAACGGTCGTCGCGTTGCCGCGACTATCCGCCAGGCGCTCGTCGTCCCCGGCTCGGGTTTGGTGAAAGCCCAGGCCGAAGCCGAGGGTCTCGACCGCATCTTCCTCGACGCCGGCTTCGAATGGCGCGAGCCCGGTTGCTCGATGTGCCTCGCAATGAACCCCGACAAGGTCCCCCCTGGCGAGCGCTGCGCCTCGACCAGCAACCGCAACTTCGTCGGCCGCCAGGGCCCCGGCGCACGCACCCATTTGCTCTCCCCCGCGATGGCCGCCGCCGCCGCCGTCACCGGCCGCCTGACCGACGTCCGCGAGCTCCTCGCATGACCCCGGTGGAGCGCATCACCGGCCGCGCCATCCCGCTCGGTCGCGACAATATCGACACCGACGTGATCATCGCCGCCGATCATTTGAAGACCATTTCGCGCGAAGGCCTCGGCAAATTCGCCTTCGCCCCGATCCGCGCCGAGCCCGGCAACATCCTCGACGACCCCGAGTTCGCCGCTGCCCCGATCCTCATCGCCGGCGCCAATTTCGGCTGCGGGTCGAGCCGTGAGCACGCCGCCTGGGCGCTCGATGACATGGGGCTCAAGGCAATCGTCGCGCCCAGCTTCTCCGACATCTTCGCCAGCAACGCCTACAAGAACGGCCTCGTCACCGTCGCGCTCCCGGCCGCCGACGTCGTCCGCCTGATGAGCCTCGCGGTGCACAGCCCCGTCACCATCGATCTCGCCGACATGACCGTCAGCGCCGGCAACGAGCAATTCGCCTTCGCGCTAGACCCCTTCCGCCGAGCCTCCCTCATGAGCGGCCTCGACGAAATCGGCCTGACGTTGAAGAGCGAGGCGGCGATTAAGGCGTTTGAGGCGCGGGTCGGGGTTTGATCGGACCGAGAGCGGACTGTCGGCTGGCGACCAATTGCAAAGGGTCGCCGACCGTTCCAAATCAGCAGCATGAGTGCAAGCAAACTTGTCGGAGCTGTCGGCCTGATCATTCAGCTGCTGCGCGTGGGTTTACATCGCGGCTGCGGGTGAACCGCGCCTGCAGATCGGTATCGCTGACGGGTCGTATCTCAATCGCTGTTGCGGCACGCTCGACCTCAAAAACGGGCAGATGACTGTCCGCAATCAACCCATCAGCTATGTAATCGAGCGTGATAAGACAGGCGCCTACGTCCTGCCCAAAGTTTATGTGGGTGCATCCGACACAGGATTTATGATCAAGCCAAATGGATATGCGCTAAAATTGCGGCTCGACGATCCATCCCGCCCGCGTGCTATCGAACTGCTCGACGAAAGGCCCGATGGCGCTTCATATTCGTCCGAGCGGAAGAACGTTAACCAACCACCAATCTTCGAATTTCGCCGGTAGTTCAGCACCGACTTAAAGCGCCACTTCCCGCACCCCATCCCGCGGCCCGTCCAATCCCAGCGTCTTCTTCGCCGGCGCCGAATGCCCCCGCATCAGCATCTCCGCCAGATCCGGCTGCCCCGCCGCGATTGCGTCGACGATCGCATGGTGCTGGCGCTGGCCGGTCTGGAGGATCGCCGGAATTTCCTCCGCCGGGATCCCGATCGACGCCACCACACCTGGCGAGACGAACGGCACCGAATAGACGCGGTGGATCAGTTCGGTGAGCAGCGCATCGTTCGCCGCTTCGACGATCAGCTCGTGAAAGCGCAGGTTCATCGCCGCATAGGCCTCCTGCTCGTCGCGGATCACCCGCTCCTTGGCGACGATCGCATCGCCCTCGACAAGCACTTCGCGCAGCTTGCCGATCAGCGCCGGGTCATGCTCCCGCGCGGCAATCGCCCGCGTTGCCTGCCCCTCGAGCACGCAGCGCAGTTCGGTCGCGCGGAAACTATCCTCGACGCTGAACCGCCGCACCGCATAGCCGCGCCGCCCGACCGGCTCGAGCAGCCCCTCGGCGGCAAGCGCGGGGATGACATTGCGCACCGGGGTCCGCGACACGCCGAGCCGTTCGGCGATCGTCGCCTCGGCCACGCGAGCCCCCCCGGGAAGCTCCCCCGACACGATCAGCTGGCGGATGCGCTGCGCGACGGAGATTTCGGCCATCAGCGCGATCCTTTTGACGACGAACGGGCAATAACAGTCCCATGATTTTGGGATCCCGCGTTCTACTGCGCGCGGCAGGCCTCGTCCACTAGCCGATCGCCAGCGTCTCGACGCTATCCCCGGCGGCCAGCGCTGGCGCGTCGATCGCCCGCCGCACCAGCACGTTCGCCGCCGCCAGCGGGCTCGTCAGGCTGCTGTCCTGCCGCGCATCGACCGTCACGACGCGCCGCCCCTCGCCGTCGACCACGACCCGCCCGCGAAGCCACGCCTCACGCGCGCCATTTGCGGCAATTGGCGCCGCGAGCCTCGCCGCGCGCAACCGCAACCCCGCATCCCGCCCGGTCAGCGCCGCGAGCAGCGACTTCACGAACAGATGCGCGCACACGAACGCCGACGCCGGATTGCCCGGCAACCCGACCAGCAACCGCCCGTCGCCGAACCGCGCGTGCCACGTCGGCTTCCCCGGGATCACCGCCACCCGGTCGAACGCGATCACCGCGCCCAGCGCCTCGAACGCCGGCCGCAACTGATCACGCTCTCCGACCGACGCCCCGCCCAACGTGACGATCACATCGACCCCAAGATCCGCCGTGGCCAGCGCCGCATCGAGCTTCGCGCGGTCGTCAGGCAGGGCCGGCAACCGCACCGCCTCCCCGCCCCACGCCTCGACCAGCGCCGCAATCGCCGGCCCTGCTGAATCATAGATCGCCCCGTCGGCAACCTCGCCCGGCAAGCGCAACTCATCCCCACTCGCGATGATCGCCACGCGCGGTTCACGCACGACCGCGACGCTCGCGCAGCCCGTTGCCGCGATCAGCGCCAGCCGTCCCGGGTTAAGCATCTCGCCGGCCAGCGCCACAACCTGGCCAGCACTGAAATCCTCGCCCGCCGGCCGCACGAAGCTCGCCGCCGACACCTCGCGGACGACGAACCGCGCCCCTGCTCGCTCGACATTCTCCTGGATGACGATCCGCGTCGCGCCGCCCGGAACCACCCCTCCCGTCGCGATCCGCACCGCCTCGCCCGGCCCGACCGAGCCACCGAACGGTGCCCCCGCCGGCGCTTCGCCGACGATGCGAAACTCCTCCCCGACCGAAGCCGCGACCACCGCATAGCCATCCATCGCCGACACCGCGCGCGGTGGCTGGGCGCGCGCCGCGACGACATCAGCGGCAAGCACCCTCCCCGCGGCCATCCCGATCGCGACGTCCTCACTCGCCAGTGGTCGCACGCCGGCAAGCAATCGTCGCCGCGCCTCATCGAGGCGGATCATCCCCGCCGCCACTCGCCCGACTTGCCACCCGATTTCGCGACCAGCTCGATCGCCTCGATCACGATCCCGCGCTCGGCCGCCTTGAGCATGTCGTAGATCGTCAGGCACGCCACGCTCACCGCCGTCAGCGCCTCCATCTCGACCCCCGTCGGCCCACTCGTCCGCGCCACCGCCTCAACCAGCACGCCCGGCTCGGCGAGCGTCACGCGCACTTCGACCGAGCTCAGCGCCAGCGGATGACACAGCGGGATCAGCTCGCTCGTTCGCTTCGCCGCCATGATCCCGGCGAGCTCGGCGATCCCGATCACGTCGCCCTTGCTGACCCGCCCCTCTGCGACCAGCACGGCAGTCGCCGCCGACAGCCGCACCCGCCCCCGCGCCGTCGCTACGCGCGCCGTCACCGCCTTGCCCGACACATCCACCATGCGCGGCTTTCCATCCGCGTCGAAATGGGTCAGCCCGCTCATTGCTCGAGCAACCGCGGCATCAGTTCGACCAGGTTGCACGGCCGATGCCGCGCATCGAGCTGGAGCGAGATCACCTTGTCCCAGCCATCCCTGACCGCCCCGTTCGACCCCGGCAGGCAGAACACGAAGGTCCCCTTCGCCACCCCCGCGCAGGCCCGCGACTGCAGCGTCGACATCCCCACGCTATCGAAACTGATCATGTGAAACATCACCGAAAAACCGTCGATGACCTTGTCGAACAGCGGCATCGCCGCCTCGGGCGTGACGTCGCGCCCGGTCAGTCCGGTGCCCCCCGTCGTCACCACCGCGTCCATCTCGCCACCGTCGATCCACTCGGTCAGCACCGAGCGAATCTCAGCCACATCGTCGCGCACCAGCCGCCGGTCGCCTAGCTCATGTCCCGCAGCGACGATCCGCTGAGCCAGTATCTCCCCCGACGTATCCTCCGCCAGCGTCCGGCTGTCCGATACCGTCAACACCGCGATCCGCACCGGCACGAACGCGCGCGCTTCATCGATCGGCATTCTCATCCTCCCACCGCGCCCGGTCGGCGACGTCCGACCCCCGCGCCTCGATCCACTCCGCCCCGTCGGCGCGAAGCTCGCGCTTCCACAGCGGCGCCTCGGTCTTCAACCGGTCCATCACATAATCAACCGCCTCGAACGCCGCCCGCCGATGCGCCGACGCCGCCGCGACGAACACGATCGGCTCGCCGGGTGCAAGCGACCCGACTCGATGCGCGATCAGGCAATCGGCAATCGCAAACCGGGCCCTCGCATCCGCTCCGATCGCATCGATGACCTTCGCGGAGAATGTCGGATGATATTCGAGCTCGAGCGCGGTCACCCCGCCGCTCCCGCGCACCGTCCCGGTAAAGCTCACGATCGCTCCCGCTTCGCCATTCGCCGCGGCAAACCGCGCGAGCAGCACCGCCGGATCGATCGTCCCCTCACAAATCATCCACCGCTCACCGGTGGTAGGAACCCGACCTCCTCGACCCCCTCAAGCCAATGCTCCTCGTCGACCACCACATCGTCGACCAATGCGCGCACCCGTTTCGAATCCTCAATTCCGGCGACCCGTCCAGCGAGCAGCGCGCGCAACTGCGCGACCGTCGATGCCCCCGCAACTTCCTCGCTGCGCAACCCCGCCGCCTCCGCGAGCCGCCCGTAATAGCTGACCCGCATCAGCCCCCCGTCAGCGACATGTGCCGCGCTACCGCCGGCGCCTTGACCCCATGATCGAACGAATGCCGCTCGGGCTTGCGAGTGACCGCCTCCAAAATCGCCGCTTCGACCAGCGCATCGTCGCCGCTTGCGCGCAGCGGCCCGCGCAAATCGGCGTCGGCATCGTTGCCCAGGCACAGGAACAGCTGCCCGGTGCACGTCACTCGCACGCGGTTGCACCCCCCGCAGAAATTGTTGGTCAGCGGCGTGATGAACCCGATCGTCCCGCCCTCGTTCGTCCGCACATAGCGCGCCGGGCCCCCCGTCGATCGCACCAGATCGGTCAGCGTCCACCGCTCGGCGAATTTGGCGCGGACCTCTGTCAGCGGCAGATACTGGTCGATCCGGTTCGCCTCGACCGCGCCCAGCG